>CABUJN010000009.1:0-49009 GCA_902491935.1 uncultured Collinsella sp. | reverse complement strand
CATCCTGCGGCGAGAGCGCCGGGGCGGCTAGGCTATCGAGCGGATTGGAACCCGCGGCATCACGCGCGCCAACGAGCGCCTCAAACGAGGATGCCGGGGCAGACGGCCCCGGTTCGGGCGCAGGCGCGCTCACCACGACGGGCTCGGACTCGGCGCCGGCCGGTACATCGGCAACGCCAGCCGCGCGCAGCTCTTCCAAGCTCTCGAGCGTACCCTCGATATCCTCGTGCGTCTCCTCAAATTCGGCGGCGACGCCCAGGAATTCCTGGATGTTCTCGGCACGACTCTCGGACTCCATGGTGCCCTCGGCGCGGAAGGCCTGCAGAAGGCCCGTCTTATCGACGATCATCTCGACAACGTCCTTGAGCTCGCCGTCCATGCGGCGACCCTCGCGCACCAGCGCCACAAAGCTCGACAGGCCGTTGCGTACCTTGGCGCTAAACATGCCCGTCTCAGCGCACGCGATCTCACAAGCCTGGAAGAACGAGCAACGGTTGTCGCGTGCCAGCTGCTCGATCTTTTGGATCGAGGTGGAGCCGATGCCACGACGCGGCGTGTTGATGACGCGCTTGACGCTCATCTCGTCGGCCGGGTTCACGATCATCTTGAGATAGGCCATGACGTCGCGGATCTCGGCACGGTCGAAGAATCGCGTGCCGCCCACGATCTTGTAGGGCACGCCCGCGCGCAGGAACATATCTTCGAGGATACGCGACTGGGCATTGGTGCGATAGAACACGGCGATGTCGTCGTAACTCGTACCCTTGGCATGCAGCTTCTCGATCTCGCCGGCAATCCAGCGACCCTCGTCGCGCTCATCGCTTGCCTGGAAGGCCTGGATCTTCTCGCCGTCGCCCTCGGCCGTAAACAGGCGCTTGTCCTTGCGCTGCGAGTTGTGGCGCACCACGGCGTTGGCGGCGCTCAGGATATGGCCCGTAGAGCGGTAGTTCTGCTCCAGCTTAACGGTCTTGCAGTCTTTAAAGTCCTTCTCAAAGTCCAGGATATTGGTGATGTCGGCGCCACGCCAGCTGTAAATGGACTGGTCGTCGTCGCCCACGACCATGAGGTTTTGGTACTTGGCGGCCAGCAGGTTGGCGATCTCGTACTGGACGTGGTTGGTGTCCTGATACTCGTCGACGCTAATGTAGCGGAAGCGCTCCTGGTACTTGTCGAGCACCTCGGGGCGGGTGCGCAGCAGCTCGAGCGCGCGCACGAGCAGGTCGTCAAAGTCCATCGCGTTGGCGGCGCGCAGTCGGCGCTCCAGCTCTAGGTAGACCTGCGCGGCCTTTTTGTCGTTGGGGCTGTCGGCGGATTTGAGCATGTCCTCGGGCCCGATCATGGCGTTTTTGGCCGAGCTGATCTTGCTGCGGATCATGTTGATGGGGAACTGCTTTTGCTCAATGCCGAGCGCTTGCATAATGTCGCGCACCATGCGCTTTGAGTCATCATCATCGTAGATGGTGAACTGACCGGTGTAGCCCAGCAGGTCGGCGTCCTCGCGCAGCATGCGCACGCACATGGCATGGAAGGTGCACACCCACATGCCGCGGGTGCCGCTGGGGATGAGCGCTGCCAGACGCTCGCGCATCTCGGCCGCGGCCTTGTTGGTAAACGTGATGGCCAAGACCTGCCAGGGCTTAACACCCAGGTCGCCAAGCATATGGGCGATGCGGAAGGTCAGGACGCGGGTCTTGCCCGAGCCGGCGCCGGCAAGGACCAGCAGCGGGCCCTCGGTGGTCAGGACGGCCTCGCGCTGGGCGGGGTTCAGGCTATCGATATCGACGAGCGGCTTGGCGGGTTTGGGCGCCGGAGCCGGGGCGTCGTAGATGTCGAGCGGAACGAGCTCGGGTTCCGGCGCGGCGGGGGCGGTGTACGCATCGAGCGGCACGGGTTCCGGCGCGGGCGGCACGGGTACCGCGGTGTTCTTTTCCCAGGGCAAGGGCTGGGTCATGGGCGACTCCTCATCTGACGGACGGCGCGCCTGCGGGCAGCGCCATAGTTTGAGCCGTACCAGTATACCGAGCCGCGCGGACACCGACGCAAATCACACCACGACTCCGTGCGCCGCCATCAGGCACGCCCCAGCGGATTTGGCGCAATGGGGTCAAGTTAGTCTGCACCACGTTGCTGCAAAGAACCTGTCCCCATTGCACCAATCAGGAAGCCACCGATGTCATGGCAACGGTAGCGAGCGGCGGCCAAGGCGAACAAATTAGCATGAAAAGAGGGCGGCATAGACCTTTTGGCCATGCCGCCCCCTTTGAATGACAAGTTGTCGCTCTGGCTGCCGCGCAGCGTCGACTAAGTTAGAGGCCGAGCATAGGCTCCAGAACGAAGAAGTATGCGAGCACTACGATGCCCAGGATGATGCGGTAAACACCGAAGCACTTAAAGTCGTGACGGCGGACGAAGCCCATGAGCCACTTGATGGCGATAAGCGAAACCACAAAGGCCACAACGCAGCCCACGCCCAAGATGGCGACCTCGTTGGCGCCGAACGTGCCGCCCTTGATGAAGTACTTGACCAGCTTGAGCGCACTCGCGCCAAACATGACAGGGATGGCCAGGAAGAACGTAAACTTGGACGCCACCGAGCGCGTGCAGCCCAAAAGCAGGCCGCCGATGATGGTGGAGCCGGAGCGCGATGTGCCCGGAATCAGCGAAAGCACCTGGAAGCAACCGATACCCAGCGCGGTCTTCCAGCTCAGATCCTCGAGCGTAGTGATGGAGCCAAAGTCCAGGCTATCGTCATCGTCCTCATCCTCAGCGGTAGCCGCGACGGGCGCCGCAAAGTGCGCACCGGCAGGACGTCCACCCGGCACCACAGCACGAGAACCAAACGAACCGGCAAGAGCGGCCTGGTCGCGCTTGTTCGCGCGCCAGTTCTCAATCACGATAAACAGCACGCCGTACACAATGAGCGCCAGCGCCACGACGGGAGCATTGTAGAAATGCTCCTCCATCCAGTCGTTGAGCGGCAGACCGATTGCAGCGGCAGGAATGCAGCCGAGCACAATCTTGCCCCACAGCACCCAGGTGTCGCGGCGGCCTTCCTTGCCCTTGCTGGGAGAAAACGGGTTAAGGTCGTAGAAGAACAGGACGCAGACGGCCAAAATGGCGCCAAGCTGGATCACGACCAGGAACATATTCCAGAACGTCTCGCTCACGTTCATCTTGACGAACTCGTCCACCAAGATCATGTGACCGGTCGACGAAACAGGCAGCCATTCGGTGATGCCCTCGACCAGGCCCATGAAGGCAGATTTTAGAAGCTCGATAATATCCAAAGGGACCCCCTCGTTAGACACCCGCCGGTAGATGTTCTGCGGACGATGCGGGCGATGTCCCATTATCAACCGTTGGCAGTGCGACCGCGCCTGCCCTTACCAAAAAACTCGCCCGTTCACAGAATTGCGAGCGGTCAAACCGAAATCCTTGGGTATAACTGCAACAAGATAAAGTGTCCGGCGGCCAACGCGCCCGCGCCCGCCCGACGCACGAGCCCCACGCCCGTGCGATAGACCAAGGAGGAAACCATGAACGAGGGCTACACCAAGGTATTTGTTTCACTCGACGGTACTGAGCAGCAGGATTTTGTGCTCGCACGCGCCATCAAGGTCGCCGCGAACAACGGCGCTAAGCTGATCATCGGCCACGTCATCGACTCCACCGCGCTCGAGAGCGCCGGTTCCTATCCGGTCGACCTGGTCAACGGCTTGGAGGAGGCCTTTAACAACTCCATCGCCAAGCAGCTCGAGGAGGCCAAGGCCAATCCCGACATTCCCGAGGTCGAGGTCATGATTCGTACCGGCCGCATTCGTGAGACGCTTAAGGATGAGATGCTCGACGTGGTCAAGCCCGATCTGGTGCTCTGCGGCGCCCGCGGCCTGTCCTCAATTAAGTACGCGCTACTGGGCTCGATTTCGACGTTCCTGCTGCGCAATACGGACTGCGACATCTTGGTCGTGAAGTAGGTTCCTTCCCGCCGACGCAAGGCCTGCGGGGTTATCACGCCGACGTCCTCGCCGCTTCGCGGCTGCGGGATGTCGGCTTAGATAACCCCTCCCGGCCTTGCGCCTTCGTCACCGTACTTCAGCGA
Source organism: uncultured Collinsella sp. (assembly GCA_902491935.1). Classification (GTDB taxonomy): domain Bacteria; phylum Actinomycetota; class Coriobacteriia; order Coriobacteriales; family Coriobacteriaceae; genus Collinsella. Next base: position 44,910 of record CABUJN010000009.1, on the reverse strand, counting down.
GTTGGCTGATAAAAGAATGGCGCGCCGCCCCGTTTGGGGCGGCGCGTTTTGTTTGGGGGCGGCACGTTTTTGTTTGGGCGGACGTCTGCCGCGTGCGTTACTCGAAATATTGGAACTTGTTGGTTGAGAAGGCGAATGTTACGACGAAGCCTTCTCTGGGCTCGGACGATGCGGTGACGTCGATGCCCATCTTGGAGCACAGACGTGCCACCAGGTAGAGGCCGATGCCCGTTGCGCGCTTGGTGGTGCGACCGTTGTCGCCGGTAAAACCCTTCTCGAACACGCGCGGCAGGTCTGCCGCACACACGCCGCAGCCGTTGTCCGCGACGGTAAGCTCGATGCGCTCGCTTGCCAGGCCCTCGTCCAGCAACGCGCCCGAAAACACGATCTTTGCGCCGTCCTCGCGCGCGTATTTAATGCTGTTCTGAATGAGCTGGCCCAGAATAAACTCGAGCCACTTCTCGTCGGTAAAGACCTCGAAGTCGAGGTTCTCGCACACCGGGGCCACATGCGCCGCGATGAGCTCGCGCGCGTTGGCCTTGATCGCGCCCGTCACCAGGGTCTTGAGATCCCAGCGGCGAATCAGGTAGTCACGCTCCACGACTTCCGAGCGCGCGTAGTACAGCGCCTGGTCGATATAGCGCTCCACGCGAGCCAACTCACGGCCCAGGTCGTCCACGCGCGACAGGTCGTCTTCGCTGCCGTCCAGGTTTTCCAAAATTAGATGGGCCGCCGCCAAGGGCAGCTTGGCCTCGTGGACCCAGCTCTCGATATAGTCGCGATAGTCATCGGTCTGACGCCGGCCTTCGGCAACCTCGTCGCAGGCAGCTTTGCCCACCCGGCGCAAGACCTCGTACTCGAGCTCGCCCTCGGCATAGGTCGGACATTGCACCATCTCCTGCACCCATGCGGGACTCTCGAGCTCCTCTGCCGCGCGCTCCAACTGACGCAGAAAACGGCGACGGCGAGCGTACTCGATCACGATGCCGAGCATACCAAAGATAAAGGACACGCCAACCGCCACGACCATGATAGAAACGGGTGCGCCGGCGACCGTCAGCACAAAGCAGCTCAGCAGCACGCCGCACGTCCACACGGCGACGGGAAGCAGCGCATCTTTAAAGAACTTGGCAAACGACATAGCCGGCCCCTAGACCGAATAGCCTTGGCCGCGGTGCGTCGTCAAATACCCCTTGATGCCGATTTTTTCGAGCGTGGTGCGCAGGCGGTTGATGTTAACGGTAAGCGTGTTGTCGTCCACGAAAGCGTCGGAGTCCCACAGGTCCTGCATGATGGCCGAGCGCGAAACGATCTTGCCCGCGCGGCTCAGGAGCAAAGAGAGGATGCGCAGCTCGTTTTTAGTGAGCTCGGTGCTGTCGCCGGTTGCCGTGTTGGTGACCGCGGAGCGGGCGAGGTCGAGTTCCAGCCCCTTGTGGACGACCGTGCTGCGCTCGCCGGCAGCCGCGGTGCGTCGCAGCAGCGCGTTAATGCGCGCCACAAGCACGCGGGCGCTGTAGGGCTTGGGGACAAAGTCGTCCGCGCCGAGCGTCATGGACATGACCTCGTCGATCTCGGTCGAGCGCGAGGTAAGCACGATGATGGGAACCTCGGATTCGCGGCGGACTTCGTGGCAGATATGCTGGCCGTCTTTGACGGGAAGCGTCAGGTCGAGCAGTACCAAGTCGGGTGCAGCGGCCAGGATGTCACGCGAAACGTGCTCGAACGATTCGCAGGCCTCGATCTCAAACCCGGCACGAGCAAGGATGTCGGCAAGCTCGCGACGAATGGGCTCGTCGTCCTCAACGATATAGATCAGCGCCATGTGTCCTCCCATTTCGCGCAACTTGCACCTTTCACACCATTATGCCCACGGCGTCGCAGCAATACGACCCCGTGGGCACCTAATATGACAAAAGTGTTCGGTAGCCTTGAGAGAAAATAGGGGCCGACCGGTCCTAAACCGATCGGCCCCATTACTTCGACCTCGAGCCCCTACTCGAGCGTACGCATGTACGCAGAGATGGCATCCAGGCCCTTCTGCAGGTCGTCGGTGTTATCGGAGTATGCATAGCCGATGCGCATGCTCTTGGGCTCCTCAAAGCAATCGCCCGGGGTGACGAGCGCGCCGGACTTCTTAATCATGTCGACGCAGAACGTCCTGGAGTCGATGTCGTAGTCGTAATACACGAGCGCGGTGGTACCCGCCTCGGGCTTGACGAATGACAGGTGCGGCTCGCTCTCGACCCACTTCTCCAGAACAGCAAGGTTCTGGCGGACGATGCGACGGCTGCGCTCAAGGATCACGGAAGCGTTGCCCAAAATCAGCTCCGCCACCGACTCACTGAATATGCCGGCGGAGATCAGGTTGTAGTCGCGATGCGAGAGCAGCGCGCGGCGGAGCTCCGGGCTCTTGGTGACCGCCCAGCCCAGACGCAGGCCGGCGAACGACCAGACCTTGGACATGGATGCGGTGACGACGGCCTTGTCGTACAGGTCGATCACGGACTCGGAGTATTCATCCGTCTGAGTAAGCAGACGGTAGACCTCGTCGCAGAGCACCCACGCGTCGTGTTTGCGCGCGACCTCGACAATCGCCTTGAGCGTATCGGTGTCGAGCAGGGCGCCCGTGGGGTTGTCCGGGTTATTGATGCAGATGAGCTTGGTATCGTCGGTCACCATAGCATCGAGCGCGTCGACGTCGACGTGGTAGCCGTTCTTGCGATCGAGCTGAAGGACATCGACCTTCGCACCGCACATCTCGGGAATCGAGTAAAGCTGCTGGTAGGTGGGCTTGACGGAGACTACGTGATCGCCCGGTTCGACGAGCGTGGAAATAACCAGGGAGTTGGCGCCGGTCGCGCCGTGCGTGGGCACGATATGCCCGGGCTCGACCGTCTTATAGAGACGCGCGACCCCCTCGAGGAAGCCGGGCTGCCCCTCGATGTCTCCGTAGGTGAATCGGCGCGAGCACAGGCTATCGAGCCACGCCTTCTTGTCGGTGTTCGTAAGCTCGAACAGCTGGTCGAGCGCGAGGGAGTAGACGCACGTTTCCGCAACGTTGTAGGTGCACTTGGTCTCCCACTCGTTCATCCACTGCTCGACGGCGAAATCCTTAATCTGCATTGTCGTTTCCTTTCCTTGACTTTCTTACAGTTCCACCACGGTGCCCAGCCCCGCCTCGACGGCGCGGTCGTAGGCGATTTTCGATGCCGAAAGGTCCTGAACGGCGATGCCCGACGTATCGAACACCGTCACCTGCTCGTCATCCGAACGCCCCGTAGCCGTGCCGGCGATGACTTCGCCGAGCTCCGCTTTGATGTCCTCGGGCGTGATGGCACCCTCGGCAACTGGAATCTCCAGCTCACCGGACGCGACCGATTGCTCGCGGTCGTCGACGCAAACAGCGGCACGGGCGACAAGCGCCGAGGCGAGCTCCTGCTTGCCGGGCATGTCGGCACCGACGCAGGAGATATGCGTACCGGGGCGCACCCATGCATCGGGGATGATGGGCTTGGTCGCCGGCGTGATCGTCACGATGATGTCGGCCTCTGCCGCGGCACCTTGGCCGTCGGCCGTCGCCTCGATGGAATAGGTGGATGCCTCGCGAGCATGCTCGCAGGCGCCCAAGATATGGGCAACCTCGTCTCGCATACGCTCGACGCGGGCCTCGGGCGCGGCATCGGAAACCGGCTCCCACACCTTGACCTCACTCACCTTGGGACAGGCGGCGAGCACGCCCGCCACCATATAGGTGCTCATGTGGCCGGCACCCCCAACAAGCAGTTTGGACGCATCCGGCCGAGCCAGCCACTTGGCACCGAGCGCAGCGGCGGCACCAGTGCGAAGCCCAGTGACGGCAGAGGCATTGAGCAGTGCCAACGGCTCGCCCGTCGCGTTGTCGCACAGCAGCGTGGTGCCAAAGATCTCGGGCAGCCCCTTTTTGGGATTCTGAGAGAACCAGGCAGTGAGCTTGAGGCCGAAGAGGCCGCTTCCCGCCAACTCGCCCGAGCGGATATCCATATCGGCCAGGCCAGGCTCGAACTGCTCATATACCATCGGCCACGCAACACCCTTGCCCGTTGCCTTCTGGCGATATGCCTCCTCTACGGCAGCGATTGCATCCTCGATTGTCAGCACCTTGGAAACTTCCTCGGCCGATAGCACCACCATCTGCCCCATCATCGCTCCTCTCAGCGAAAGCTTTACGTTGCTTCACTGTACGGTTTAGTAACGATGCCGCCAAGGATCATTTCTTGTTGGAATCTACAACGATTCTCGATCTAATTTTTCGTTGTATCAGCAGGTATTTGAACTACTTCTCGCATCAACGGCATACGGATGTGCGATTATCCTATTTATACCGGTACTAATTGTAGTGATTTACAAGGTGATGCTGATGCTATACACCATCTCAGACTTCTCGCGGGAATATGAGGGGTCGGTCCGCCTAATCGCCGGCAGCGATGGCGTCTCGCGCGCCGTCTCCGGCGTCGGGATTCTCGATTATGAACTCATGACCGGCCTCAAGAACAAGTATCAGCGCGTCAACTTCAGCCCAGACGAGATCGTCCTCAGCACCTTCCTCTATGCGAAGGACGACCCATACCTCATCACTGAAGCCGTGAAATACCTCGTCGCCAAGGGAACGAGCGGTCTCATCATCAAAAACGTCCTGCACATCCCGATTCCCGACCAAGCCATCCGCTACGCCAACGCGCGGCACTACCCGGTCTTTCTCACGACCGACGACTCGCTGTTCTTTGACAGCGTCATCTATGAGGTCAAACGGCATATCGAGCAGCTCGCGTCCATCGACTTCGCACAGCGCGAGATCGATGCCCTGAGGACAGACGTATCGCCCGAGTCCATCTGCCGACGTATCCGAAGCCTCAACCCGTCATTTCTGGACGAAGCGGTCGCCCTGTTCGCATCGTTTGCAGAGCCCCTCGACCCGCGTACGTTTTTGCAAATCGAACGTCTCTGTGCAAAATCGACCCTCGCCGGATGTCACAACATGCTGGCACCCTATGATGGAGGTTTGCTATTCGTAGCGACAAGCGACTCGGAGCAGACGCTCGATGTGGAGCGAATCGTGCAGGCGCTCACGGAGCTCATCGAGGCTGGCGGTATCGATGGCGGAGCGGAAGGGCTCGGCATCAGCGATATTCTGTTTGGAGACGAGGCAGTGGCGCAGGCGATCTCTCAGGCGATTTACGCACAGCGCCTATCTTGTCAACGAGCCGAGGGCCCCATCCGCTATGCACAGCTCGGCATCCTGAGAACCGTGATGCCTTTTGCGGAAACCCCGGAGATGCGATCGTTCTCGGAGGCGATTCTCTCGCCGATACGCGAGCATGACAGCGAGCATGGCAGCGAACTGGAATCCACGCTCGCCGCATTCATCGAGAACGACCGACGTATCGAGCAAACCGCCAAGCAGACTGGCCAGCACCCGAACACGATTCGATATCGCCTCGATAAGGTGACGGCTCTCACCGGACTGAGCTACAAATGCGCCCCGGAGATGGAGCAGCTGTCGCTCGCCTACGCCATCGAACGCGCTCGCTCGCTTCAGTAAGCCCACCCCGCCTTGAGGTTAGGAGCGGCGGGCGCGGAGCTTTTCGTAGCCGTCGGCGAAGAAGGCGACCGTGGCGGCGTCGGCCTCGGCGGCGTCTGTCTCGGTCGCGGGGACCACGCCGTGCTCGTCGCTCACTAGGAACAGCGCGCCCTTAAGCTGCGCGGGAATGTCTACGCGCGTGACCGGGATGCCCTTGGTCTTGGCCAGCTGCTCAATGAGCGTCGCCGTGCCACACAGGCACTCGTCCGCCGGCGCCACAAAGGCAAGCTCGCCGTTGTTGACGGCGGCGAGCAGCTCGGGCGCTACGCCGGTCTCGTCGGCCTCGGAGCGGGCCTCGGCGGAGCGAGCACGCAGCGCCTTGGCCGACGTATCGGCTAGCGGCTCGTACTCCCCCACCGTCATGGCGGCGTTGCCGTTGATGTCGATCACCAGCATGAGCACGCCGTCGCGCGCGGTGTAATCGCCCTCGGCAAGCGACCACTCAACGTGCTGTTTGGCCCAGCTGAGCATGTTATGGGTAAGCGGCTCGCCCTGCACCAGACGCTCGGACAGCGCGCGAATGTGACGGTTGAGCATGGGCACCTTTTTGTTGGACATGCGCCAACGGCAGACAAGCGCGGGCTTGTCGAGCGTGAACTTCTCGACCGCCTCCTGATTGGCGCAAAAGTCCTCGTACGCACGCTGATCCTCGGCATTGCCAAACAGCTCGGCATCATCAATCTGGGGCATGGTCATACCTTTCGTGTTAGTCATTCCGTCCTCTTATACCAAAAAGACGGCCCTCCAAACGGAGCGACCGTCTTTTGCAGAGATTATTTTAGAAGCGAGGCAGTCCAAGGGACGAGATAACGTCCCATCCTCCCCAGTCAACCTAACAGGTCGGCGAGGGTTGCCCAGGTGCCGCAGATTGCCGTGAAAGAGGAGCGACGCGTACTTGGGTACGCGAGCGACGAATGAACGGCAAGGTGCGGTGGCTGGGCAAGCCGCAGCGCCACTTCCCTACTTAGTGGCGGAAGTGGCGGGCCCCCGTGAAGACCATCGCAATGCCGTGCTCGTTGCAGGCCTGGATGCTCTCGTCGTCGCGCTTGGAGCCGCCGGGCTGGATGATGCAGGTCACACCATGCTCGGCAAGCACGTCGACGTTGTCGCGGAACGGGAAGAACGCGTCGCTTGCGCAGGCAAAGCCGCCCTTCTCCACGCCCTCGCGCTCGCAGAAGTCCTCGGCGCGCTCGCAGGCAAGCAGCGCAGAGTCAACGCGGTTGGGCTGACCCGGGCCCATGCCAATGCCGGCCTTGCCCTTGGAGACCAGGATGGCGTTGGACTTGACGCCCTTGCAGACCTTCCAGGCAAACTCGAGCTCGGCCATCTCGGCGTCAGTGGGCTTGCGGTCGGTGGGAAACGTGAAGGTCGCGGGATCCTCGGTCACGTGGTCGACTTCCTGCACCAGCATGCCGCCGTCGACGGAGCGCAGCTCCACCTGGGCGCCGTGGTCCACGCCGCCGGTAGCCAGCACGCGCAGGTTGGGGCGCTTGGCCATGCGCTCGAGCGCCTCGGCAGTGTAGCTCGGGGCGATGATAACCTCGACGAACTGCTTGTTCTGATCGGCGAAGTGCTCGACCAGCTCATAGGGAACCTCGCGGTTGCAGGCGATGATGCCGCCAAAGGCGCTCTTGGGATCGCAGGCAAACGCGCGGTCGTAGGCGGCCGTGATGTCCTCGGCCGCGGCGGAGCCGCAGGGGTTCTGATGCTTGAGGATCACGCAGGCAGGCTCGTCGAACTCGCGGACCAGGTTCCAAGCGGCGTCGGCATCCAGATAGTTGTTGTAGCTGAGCGGCTTGCCCTGGATCTGCTCGGAGCCAACGAGCGGGAACTGCGAGCTCGCGGTGTTCTCGCAGCCCTCGGCAAAGCGATAGACCGTAGCCTTCTGCTGAGGATTCTCGCCATAGCGCAGGTCGTCGACCTTCTCCAGCGAGATCTCAAGCTTGGCAGAAGTGTCCGCCACGTCGCTTGCCTGGGCGGCAAGCCAACGGGAGATAGCCGTGTCGTAGGCGGCGGTGGTCTGGTAGACCTTCACCTGCAGGCGACGACGAGTGGAAAGCGTGGTGCAGCCACCGGTCTCGTGCATCTCGGCCAGGACGGCATCATAGTCGGCCGGGTCGGAGATGACGGTAACGCTCGCGGCGTTCTTAGCGGCGGAGCGCAGCATGGAGGGGCCACCGATGTCGATGTGCTCGATGGCGTCCGCGAAGGTGACCTCGGGGTTGGCGACGGTTTTCTCGAACTCGTACAGGTTGACGACGACCAGGTCGATCAGCTTAATGCCGTGCTGAGCGGCCTCCTGCATGTGCTGCTCGGAATCGCGGCGGGCCAGCAGCGCGCCGTGAACCTTGGGGTGCAGGGTCTTAACGCGGCCGTCCATCATCTCGGGATAGCCCGTGAACTCTTCGATGGGGGTTACGGGAACGCCCGCGTCCTCGATGGCACGAGCCGTGCCGCCCGTAGAGATGATCTCGACGCCAAAGTCATCGACCAGCGTCCGTGCGAAATCGACGACGCCCGTCTTATCGGTAACCGAGATCAACGCGCGTGCGATCTTCACATCAGATCCCATGCAGTCCTCCTGTCTGGTACGCCGCCGTGCTCTGTGAGTCGGTGATACGTCGATCTGCAGCGCTCGCGCAGCGGCATTGAAAATACTGATTCAATGTAGCGCATCGAGCGCATCGATGCACCCCGCAACGGGCGCATGTGCAGAAAAAGTTTGTGAGCGGAGAGGATGGGCACAGCACCGGGCACGGTGAGTTCATGGAACACAGGGGCACCATAATTAGATGCCAATAGCGTGGTAGAACTGTGCTCGATATGCATCCGCAAAAGAAAGAGGCGCCATGGTCTCGCGGGTTCTCTACCGACCGTTTGATACCGAAGACTTCGACGCCATCGCGCTGATTCTGCAGCAGCTTTGGCATAACAATTCGGATAACGATGAGTACAACCGCCTTGAGGCCGCGTGTGACCTCGCCTATTGCCTTTCGTCGTCGACGTTTTCGCAGGTTGCCGTAATCGACGGTCAGGCGCGCGGCATTGCGCTCGCGCGTGCGGGACAGAACTCCGGCGCCACCGTCAAGGAACATTGGATGGATACCGAACGCGCACTGCTATCGCAAATGCGCGAGCTGGAGCCCGATGCCTGCGCCGAGTATCTCTCGCTTGTGCGCGCAACCATCCGAACCAACAACCGCCTGCTCGAAAGCAGCCCGTTGCCACACGACAACGAGGTCACGCTGCTTGCCGTAGATCGCGATGTCCATGGCCTGGGCGTTGGCTCGGTGTTGCTCGACGCCGCGGTCTCGTACCTGTCCTCGCGCGGAGCGACGAGGGCGCACCTGTACACCGACTCCAACTGCTCGTGGAAGTTCTACGAGCTGCACGGCTTTAAGCGCACGGCCACGCACCGCGCCAACCGCGAAGAGCGCCGTCACGACATGCCGCGCGAAAGCTTCCTCTACGAACTCGACCTAACAGCCTAAACCTGTCACTTAGAGGGACGCTCCTAAACTGCCAGCATAAAAGGAACGTCCCTAAGTGCCGTCCGTGGAGCAAACAACCCACTCGAAAGCTCGCAGGGAAAGCGCATCCCAGAATTCGCCAAAATAGCGGGATGTGGTTTCCGGAAGAGCGCCTTTTGAGAAACTATATCCCGGTTTGAACGCATATTCCGGGATGCAGTTTCCGAATGGCACGTCTGGCGGAAACTGTGACCCAGAATCGCGGCCCAAAATGGGACAGGTTTTCCAGATAGATCCCCTCGCGGAAAGTCCATCCCGGAATCGAGGCCCAGAGTGGGATACGCTTTCCGAAATCATCCTATCGGGAAAGTCCATCCCACTCTGGGCCTAAATAGCAGGATGCGGTTTCCGCGAAAGCTCGCCTTGGGAAAGCTTGCATCGCTTCTGAGCGTAAAAATGGGATGGATCTTCCGGCAACAGCCGCCGGGGAAGACCCATCCCATGATTTGCGCTCGCTAGAACGTTCCGCCGCCGCCTCCGCCGACGCCGCCGCCTCCGCCGCCCGAGAAGCCGCCGCCACCGCCGCCGCTCGAGCTATCGGAACTCGAAGCCAGCTCGCGGATGGTCTCGTGATACACATCGTTGAACGAATCGAGCGGAGACTCGTTGCCGTAGTGATGGTAATACCACCAATAGCAGGGGTAGTTGTCGTAGAAATCGTCGCTGTTGCGCAGATCCGCAGGCACGGCCTCGGCCAGCTGTCGCAGCACTTCTTTCGAAACGCCCAGGGCAACGCCCATCACCAGCAGTTTGTTCCACAAGATCAGGTCGCTGGGGATAGCCTCCTTCAGGCGCGTAAAGTCCTCGAGCCAATGCTTGAGCGCCTTGCAGCGAGCCGCCACCTCGGCGCCCTCCGGCGTAAAGCGGCGGAACGTAAGGCCCACGCCAATACCCACCAGCACAATCGGCACCGAGATAACCGCAGCGATAATGTTCGCCTGTGCTCCGTCGGTAAAGATGATGGATCCCATGGGAACAAAGGCGATCAGAATACCAAGAACCAGGCAAAACACCATTGCGACAATGCCGTCCGAGGCAACGTACTCGCTATCGGCCAGCTTGCCCTTAACGGTGTTCTGATAGTCCTCAAGCTTGTCGCCCACGGGTGTAGCGTGCTGCTTGACGTAGTGCTGTAGCTCGTCGAACGTGCGCGAACGGTCACCGTTCTCGTCGGGCTTAGCACCGGCAAAGAAGACCTTGAGCACCATGTGGTCAATGCCCTTGGCCGACTTCCAGCCCGCATCACTCACCGTCACGCGATACGTCTGCTCTTCTTTTTCACGCCCCAACAGACCCTTCTTAGCCTTAGTCACGGTCGCCTGCTCCAGCTTGATCACACGGTCGTCGGTGAGCTTCATGAGCGTGGCGATAAATGCCTGGTCGGGCACCTCGTTCCAGCTCATGAGGGCCGAAAGCACGGCAGGATGGTCGGCCGAAGGCACATCGCGGAAATATTCGTCCTGGAAAAGCGGCTTGGGCTTGCGCTTACGCAGCTTGAGCACAACGATTGTGCCGGTAAAGGCGACCGCCGCGACAACACTTAGCGCGGCAAGCGCATTGGCAATCATGCGAGCGTGAGCGCGGCGGGCGTTAGCTTCGTCGGCCCATTCCTTCTCTTCGCTCAGGATCGTTGACATGCGCTCCTCGCCCGAAGCGGCAAGCTGCGGCACCCAATCGCCGGGGAAGGCGATGCGTGCCTCGGCGAATTCGCCCTGATGCACGCAGGGAATGGTATAGGTGACCATGGGTTCATCCGCATCGAGCGATACGTCGCCCGTCAGCGGGCCGTGGCCCCATGCGCGGAAGTTATCGCCCTTGACGGCCGCCGTCCCGGCGGCGGCATTTGCGAAGTACACTTCCATCTCGACATCATCGGAATCCGCAGACCAGCCGTCGCCCACAAACTTCCAGTAGAGCTCGGCAGTATCGGACCAGTTCATAACCGCACCGGTCATGGTGTAGCTCACGTAAAAGATCGCGCTGTCGCCGCTCTCGTGAGGGCTGAATACCTTGATTCTCACGCCATCGTCGGACTGTTCCACCGTGTAAACGCCGCCGTCGCCTTTGTTTGCGCTGTCGACCTTGTTAAACGTGGTGTCGTCTTCCTCAACGCTCAGCACATCGACGGTCGCCGTGCCGCCCTGCTGGTTGGTGCCCGTATTGATCTCCCAAAACACGCCGTTGATGTCGTCATCGAAATCGAACTGGCGCCCCTCGACAACGGTCAGCGATCCATCGGCCTCGACCGTGGCGCCGATATAAGTTTGGGTCATGGAGTAGCCGTCGGCGTGCGCGACGGCGGGAAGCAGCAGCAACGCAAACGCGACAAACGCGCAGACGGAAACGAATCGCGCAAACAAGCGGCGCTGCCGGCAGGCATTGGCAACGGGGGCGTTCATAGGCACATCCTTTGTCTGTAAAACCAACATCGCCATTGTCCCACGTTTGCGGGCGCACATGACGAATATCTGGGCCAACGGAACGTCAAATGGGACAAAAGTCCCACCCGCAACCGGCACCTAGAAAATGATCTGTTGGGGACGGAGGAAAACGGATCATTGGGTTGAACCGACGGACTGCAACAAATTTGTCGTTTGGGATGCTCTTTGGCCGAGTCCCGCGCCAACGATAGATACCACTTCACAGCTCCGCCACAGGTGTAGCGGCTTTGTGTGGGCGCGGTGCGCGCTGATTGAGCCACCAGTCGAGGGGCATAAAGCAGTTGAGCGAAAACGGTTTGCCCCTTTGCCGTTCGCTCGAGGATCATGTCCCCCTTTTCCGCGGAAACCCCGGCAGTTGCGAAGAGCTGCCGGGGTTTCTGTCGTCTAAGGTGCCGAGTTGATGAACAGGAATCAAAGCGTCGAGTCTGCGGGCTGCCATACGCAATGCGGGACCTCGACAACTTGCGAGCCACGGAATCGCCTTCTCTACCGTGCCCCGCGCTATACTCGTCCGCATGGATATCAACGCACGCAACATAGCAACGCCCGCCGCGGACGCGCCAACTACGCGGCCCGCCTCCGTTCCCGCGCCCGTCGTGGGGCGCTTTGCCCCGTCGCCATCGGGCCGCATGCACCTGGGCAACGTGTTCAGCTGCCTGTGCGCGTGGCTTTCTGCCCGCAGCCAAGGCGGCAGCATCGTGTTGCGCATCGAGGACCTGGACGATCGCTGTAAGCGCCCGGAACTTGCCGCTCAACTGATTGACGACCTGGCCTGGCTGGGACTCGAGTGGGACGAAGGACCCTACTACCAGCACGATCGCCTCGACCTGTACGAGAGCGCCTTGCGCCAGCTGCAAGACGTCGGCCTCACCTACCCCTGCTTTTGCACGCGCGCCGAGCTCCACGCCGCGAGCGCGCCGCACGCCAGCGACGGCACGCCCATCTACCGCGGCACCTGCCGAGGCCTTTCGGCCGGAGAGGTCGCCCGCCGCAGTGCCCTGCGCGCCCCGGCCACGCGCCTGCGCGTGCCCGACATCGACGACCTCGCGGGCAACGTGATCGAATTCGTGGACCGCACGTACGGAGCCCAATGCGAGGCACTCGCCACCGAGTGCGGCGATTTTTTGGTGCGCCGCAGCGACGGCGTTTTTGCCTATCAGCTAGCCGTGGTGGTCGACGACGCCGCCATGGGCGTTACCGAGGTCGTGCGCGGATGCGACCTGCTGGGCTCCACGCCCCGCCAAATCTACCTGCAGCATCTGCTGGGACTTCCCACGCCGCACTACGCGCACATTCCGCTGCTCATGTCGCCGGACGGCCGCCGCCTTTCCAAGCGCGATCGTGATCTGGACTTGGGCGAGCTCCGCGCCCGCTTTGGCACGCCCGAGGCGCTGCTGGGATGGCTCGCCGGGCAAACAGGCATCGCGCTGGACACCACGCCGCGCTCTGCCGAGCAGCTGGTCGAGCACTTTAGCTGGGACGTCATCCGCGCACACCGGGAAAACATCACTGTAACGGTCGAGTAGCCGCTCACTCCACCCCTACGCAACATCCCAGGGCTGGAGTTCGTCGCCCAGGCGAACGATGCAGTCGTAGAGCACGGTATGGCGCTCGGCCGGGTTGGCATCCCGATGAAAATGCCCGTAATACCAGCGCTTGTAATCCAAGCGGTCTTCCAGCTCATCGAAAAATGCCGTAAGCCGATCAACGGCGGGGTAATTCCAGCCGGGTGCCGGATAGAGCGTGGGCGAAAGCATGCGCGTAGAGCAGGTGTGGGTGATTACGTAGTCGACCTTCCAACCCACGCTGTCGAGCTTTGTCTGTGCCTCCTCAAAGTTGCGCTCGTCCGGCAGCTCCTGCGGCCACCAGCTGGAATAGGGAATGTGGTATTCCTTATCCACGCTCGTGGCGCCGCCCATGGTAAAAATCGTTGAGCCGTCGAGTTCAAAAACCTCGCCGCGCGTCAGGCGCCGTATGGGAGAGGTATCCGACAGGCGCTGCGTCAGCCCACCGTGCCACAACTCCATGGGACGCTCTGCCCAATGGTCGTAGCGTTCGTGGTTGCCGTCGACGAACAGCACGGTATAGAGACGCGACTCCAGCCAAGCGATGTCGGCGCACTCCTCGGCAGAGAAATCCCACGGAAAGCCAAAGTCGCCCGCGACAATCAGATAGTCGTCGCTCGTCAGACTATCCCCAAGCTCCCAATCGCGCAGCTTTTGCATGTCGAGACCGCCGTGAATATCGCCCGTCACATAGACCGTCATCGGATTACCACTTCCCTCTTATAGGCTTCGAGATCGTGCTCGACCTGTTCATCGTCCGTGACGTTGACCCACCACGGCCACTTAACGCAACACACCGGCTCCTCGACCTGCACAAACCACGACTTGAGCTCCTCCAGGCTCACCGGGGCGTAGCTGTTAGCGTCCGCGCCCACGTCATAGCGCAGCAGCCCCTGTCTGAGGTTGAACTTGTTGTACGCGTCGCCGCAGCTGTGGATATGCCCGTGCAGATGCCAGCTACCGTGCGACATGCCCTGCCAGTCGACCATGGGATAGTGGCTCAGCACGATTTTTTGGCGGTCAATCTTGAGCACGCAAATGGGCGGCTCGACGATAAAAGCATCCGCTACGGCAGGCTGCGTCCAGTCTTTGTCGTGGTTGCCGGGCAGTAGGTGGACGCGCTTGCAGACAATGCCTTTGCGCAGCTCGTAGGCATCTTGGGCAGTCATCTTAAAGCTAAAGTCGCCCAAGATGTAGAGCTCGTCATCCGCAGCGACCTTGCTGTTAACGCTCGCGACCATGGCGTCGTTCATCTGCGCAACAGTCGACCAGGGCCTGTCGGCAAGCCGTAGCATGTTCTCGTGTCCAAAGTGAGTATCGCTGGTAAACCAGATCAAGGGGACCTCCTAACACTGCGGGGCATCCATCCCTTAGGGCTTACCCTTCGTTCTTCCATCCAAACGGGTCAAACACCCAAAAAATCAGATCGAGCACGCCGCCGGTCATCATGGCGCCGGCAAGGGCCATGCAAACGTGCAGAGAGCTGCTGCTTCGAAGCGCGTCGAACGGCCCCAGAACAGCCAGTAGCGCGACCGCTGCGCCTGCCACGCACAGCGCGAGGCACGGCCCTGCGTCCTTGACGCATTTCTTTGCGAGATGCTTGGTGTTGTCACTCATCGATATCGAGCTCCTTAGAGGGTCGTTGTTTGGATGCATGCCGCCGCGACAGAGCAGGACGACAGGTTAAGTGTCACATGGCGTGCGGACACGTTTTTAGGCCCGCGTGTCTGCAGGGACCCATGTCCTTGCAGACACCCCTAAGGAACGTCTAAACCGCTGGCGGGCAACATGTTGGGCAGGGTGTCTTGCCTCGTTTGAGTGCATCCACCAATGGCAGGCTCGTTCTAATGGCGCTTTGAGGAAGGCTTTTGCATTCCGCAGAACGATGATAAACCTTGCCGTGCTTGGTGATGATTACCTTCGTTTTTGAGGTATCTACGCCGCGGGACTCGATGGGCGCGGCCACCTCTTGACGAGACGGCCCCGTTTTCTGAGGCTTGCCTCTCGAAAAAACAGAATCGCGGAATCAATTGATATAGCCGTCGAAACACCCATCGAACAGCAATCCCGTTGCCAGGCCTGCCATGAATCCGCAGGCGATTGCTGCCTCTCCTCTAATTTGCATATGTTCCTCCTTAATCGCTCTTCCACGATGGGCGAGCACGCGGCAGTGGTTGCCAGCGCTGGGCGGCAGAAACCCTGAGCTGAACATATAGAAGCAAGATGTGCCTGAAATTGTTTTGTGGGTTACTAAGGGCGTTCTAACGGCGCTTTTTGTCAGCTATAATTATGGATTTGTCTATTACGAATGAGAGGGGCTGAACGCATGGCAAACGAAGCAAATATAACGGCCGTTGACCTTTTCGCTGGCTGTGGCGGAATGTCCCTTGGCTTTGAGAAGGCCGGCGTCGACGTGGTTGCCGCTTATGACAACTGGGATGCGGCAATAGACGTCTACCGCGCCAACTTCGAGCACCCAGTCTTCAAGAGGGACCTCTCTGATGTCTCCGTCGCAGAAGAGGTATCCTCCTTTTCTCCCGACATCATTATCGGCGGTCCTCCCTGCCAGGATTTCTCCCAAGCCGGAAAGAGGTCCGAAGACGGGGGGCGTGCAGTCCTCTCCGTTCGATATGCAGAAATCATTGCGAAGTGCACGCCGCAATTCATCGTCATGGAAAACGTCCCTCGCGTACGAACCAGTATGGCCATGCAAGAGATTCGACGCACACTCAAATCGCAAGGATATGGACTTAGCGGTCGCGTTCTTGACGCGAGCCTTTGCGGAGTGCCCCAAGCACGAAAGCGTTATTTCCTTATCGGCTGCCTAGGTGCCGAAGACGGCTTCCTGGACGAATATCTCGAGCGGGGACTATCCGATCATAAGATGACGATACGTGAGTACCTCGGTGACGAACTCGGGATTGATTACTACTTCCGAATTCCTCGCAGCTACACACGCAGGGCAATCTTCAGCATTGACGAACCTTCAGTCACGATTCGTGGTGTTGATAGGCCGATTCCCCCTAACTATCAGCTGCATCCCAATGATGCAGCCGACTTGACCAGAGCGCGTTGCTTGACGCCAAAGGAGAGAAGCAGGGTTCAGACTTTCCCCGAGTCTTTTAAGTTCTTCGGCAGTAAGACGGATATCAATCAGATGGTCGGAAATGCCGTACCGGTAAATCTGGCGTCTTACGTTGCCAAGGCCCTGTTGGACTACAGGAAGGATGTGAGCGATGGACTGCGTTGATCTGTTTTCCGGTTGCGGCGGCATGTCGCTCGGCTTCCAGAACGCTGGTTTCAACATTAAGGCCGCTTTTGACAACTGGCAAAGCGCTGTTGATATCTATCAGGCGAACTTTGACCATCCCGCGTTTAAGTACGACCTCTATGACCTAGGCGCAGTCGACAAAATCGAAGGGTATTCGCCGTCGATGATTATAGGCGGACCGCCCTGCCAAGACTTTTCTATTGCCGGAGCGCGTCAACGCGGCAAGAGGGCCAACCTGACGATTCGCTACGCCGAGATTGTTCGGGACGTAAAGCCCGAGTGGTTTGTGATGGAAAACGTATACAACATTGAGCGGATGGACGTGCTTCCGGAGGCTCTCGACATCTTCAAGAGCGCTGGCTATGGCCTTACAAAACGTGTATTAAACGCGAGCCTCTGCGGTGTGCCTCAAGCTCGTAGGCGCTTCATCCTGATTGGACATCTAGGCGATCAGGATGACTTCATGGGAGACATTCTCGACTCGCATTTGGCCAAGAAGCCCATGACTGTTCGTGACTATCTCGGTGACTCCCTACATACGCAGTTCTATTACATGCACCCTCGTAATTTTGAGAGGCGTGGAGTCTTCAGCATCGATGAGCCGGCGGTTACCGTTAGGGGGACCAATCGTCCGATTCCTCCGAACTACAAGCGCCACCATGCCGATAAAGCAGATATCAGCGAAGGCGTCAGGTCGCTTACGTCCAAGGAGAGGAGTTACCTCCAGACTTTTCCGAAGAGCTTCGAATTCGTCGGGGCAAAAACCCATGTAGAGCAGGCTATCGGCAATGCCGTTCCGGTCAAGCTGGCAGAATACGTGGCAAACTGCATAAAGGAATACATCGATTCAGGGAATGGCGGTAGAGAGCAACGATGATGGATTATTGCGCCTGGGATTTGGCCTACCCACTCGAAGATAGCGTCATCACAGACAATACCCTGAATGTCCGCTACCGTGGAACGAGCGGTGCCGGCCAGCTCGAACTTGCGGGCTCCAGCATGAATCCCAATGGTGCGGTTATAAAATCGAGAGATGTGATTGGCTCCTCCATCCGGTTTGAGTTCTCCGTCACCGACTTCCCTTCCATTCGTCTTGCCGAGGCTTACCCGGTGCGAGAGATCGGCGGAAAAGTCAGGATATCTGTCAAGAGCGACGCATCGGATGATCGTCCAAACATCGGCAACTTACTTGCTGCCGTACTTCTACTGCCAGAGATTAGCCAAAAGGGCAAATCTTCCCCGCTTGTTGATGGGAAACTGAATTCAAAGACCTTTTGGGTTGATGACGTAGATACTCTCTATATCCGAAAAGATTCTGATTGCGTCACCCTGCGTCCGGTCAAGATAATCTTGGCAACGGGGAACAAAGACGACGATGAACAGTTCACAGGTGCAGCTGCATTTGATTTTGAAAAACGATTTAGGCAGATGCGGCTCATTTTGAGTTCGATGGTTCTTCTTGCGTCAGACGGCATAAAAGCCGCCTGCGCTTATTACCTTGATGTTATCGAGGGCAGAAAGAGTTTTGAATATGTCATCGGGTCAATGTTCCGCTCTTATATTGTTTCCCAGCTCGTCAACAACCTGCAGGATTACGAGGAAGGTGAGGACCTACTCGAGGGGCTTTCGAAGTACGTCCCGCTCCGCGACCAAACGATTGGACTTCCGGTCCTGAATCAGCCCCGCAACCTCATCTACTTCGGCGCTCCCGGTACCGGCAAGTCGTACAGCCTGAACAAGCTTGCCGAGGAGCACTTCGACAAGGCACACACGCGGCGCGTCACGTTCCACCCGGACTACAGCTACGCCTCCTTCGTGGGCTGCTACAAGCCGACGATGCGGCAGCCTGAACAGAAGTCCAACGAGTCGCTGTCCGAGAACATGGGCCGCGCCTACGTCTCCTACGAGTTCGTCCCCGGACCCCTCGTGAAGAGCTACGTAGAGGCGAAGACCCATCCCAATGAGAACTATCTCCTCATCGTTGAGGAGATCAACCGCGCGAATCCCGCCGCAGTGTTCGGTGACGTATTCCAGCTGCTCGATCGAGACGGTGACGGCGAGAGCGAGTACGACGTCGACGTTCCGACCGACCTTGGCGAGTATCTCTGGAAGGAGTTCCTGGACGCCTCCAGCCGCGTCGACGAGGCGCCCGGCCTCTACAGCCTCGAGGAGAACCGCGACACCCGCGTGCAGTCGATGCGCCTACCTTCAAACCTCTACATCTGGGCAACCATGAACAGTGCAGACCAGGGCGTGTTTCCGATGGATACCGCTTTCAAGCGCCGCTGGGAGTTCCGCTACATGGGCATCGACGAGGGTGAGGCCAAGATTGCCGGCAAGGTCGTGCGCCTAGGCATCAGGCGCGAGCCCGTCGAGTGGAACGCCCTGCGCCATGCCGTCAACGGGCTGCTCAAGACCGGCGCCCACGTCAACGAGGACAAGCTGCTCGGGCCGTTCTTCCTGAAGAAGTCTGCTCTTGAGGACGACGACGCATTCGACGAGGCCTTCAAGAGCAAGGTGCTGCTGTACCTCTACGAGGACGCCGCGAAGATGAAGCGCCCGAAGGTGTTCAGGCATCCGGACTTCACCTACTCCGAGATCTGCGCTGAGTACGACAGCTCCGCGGACGGCGTGTTCGTCCTCGACGAGCCCGTTCCTCGCGTCGAGGACGGCGCCGCCTCCGATGACGAGGGCAACGGCCAGGGCGCGGAGGAGTAGCCCATGGCCTTCGACCCCGTCTACGTACGGGAGCGAGACTTCTACTCGGTCGGCGACCTCGCCCGGCTGCTCGGCCTCGACGTTCGCGACGCCCTCGCGTGCGTGAGGGCGCTCGCTGCCCGCGGGGTGCTGACGCTCAGGAGCGACGCCGCCCCCGAGGGGGACGACGCCGACGAGGAGCTCGCCGCCCTCGGCAAGTACCAGTTCACGTGGGTTGGCCTCGCGCGCTGGCGTGGGATCCTCATCTGCGCCTACCCGAAGTACTTCCCAAAGGGGACGCGTCCCTCGGAGGCGGAGCTCGCCCAGGTGTTCCGCGTGCTGCGCAAGAGCTCCGGTGGGCTTTCGGGCGTCGGCGCGGCGCTACCGGACGCCGACGAGGACGGTGGGCCTCTCTCGCTCATGCTGGCGCTGCTCGGCTCCTACGAGGAGAACGGCGTCTACTCCAACTACGTTCGCGTGGTCCGCGACAATGGGACGGGCGAGATTGCCTGGGACAGGACCATCGCGCAGAACCAGCCCTTCATGGACGGTGATACGCCAGTCTACTTCGACCTTAAGACGCGCGACACCTCCCGCGACGCGGCCGACCTGGTGACGCGCCTCCACCGGTGCGTGCTGACTCGCTGCTCCGAGGACCTGCGTCGCTGGGGCCTGGACGAGCTGCTGGGACTCGCCCCGGTCGACCTCTCCGGCGAGGAACTGGAGGACCTGGGTGACGCCGAGGCACTAACCTACCGCCTGGAGCAGGAGCGCTCTGTGCAGTTCGTGACGTGGAAGCAGGGCGTCATCGACATGCTGCTGCGCTACCTGAACCCCTCCGAGGAGTATGAGAGCCCCGAGGAGGAATTCTGCCTGGGCACTTCGTCCTTCTACCACGCGTGGGAACTGGCATGCAAGACCGCCTTCGGGGACAGGCTCGCCGACCGCATAGACTCGCTGGGGCTTCCGCTCGCCGAGGACTGGCGCCAGCGCGGCGCGGAGACGCTTCTGGGCATCATCCCGAGGCCGGAGTGGACGGACGCCGGCGGTGCGGGCTGCGGGGACGTGAACACGCTGATCCCCGACGTCATAGGCATCCATGGAGACGGCGCTGGCGGCAGGGCGTTCTGCATCTACGACGCGAAGTACTACGCGCCGACGCTGCGCCCCGGCACCGCCAAGCGCGTGCCGGGCGTCGAGTCCGTGACGAAGCAGGTGCTCTACCAGAGCGCCTACGGGGGCTTCGTCCGGGACAACGGGTTCTCCTCCGTGGCGAATGTCTTCCTGGTGCCGACCCACGAGGTCGAGGCGAGGCTCATGGGCAGGGTGCGCTTCCCAGGCGTCTTCGGGAAGCCTGAGCCGCCCCTCACGGACGGGGTGGAGATGTGGGCTCTGCCCGCGGACTACGTGTTCGACTGCTATCTGGCAGGAAGACTGGCGGACGAGGGGCTGATTCAGAGGATGTGCGAAGGGAGCCTGGATGGGGCACATTAGTTTCGGGGACGCGCTTGATTGGGATGGCACGCACTATCCCAATCCTTCAAGTGCTATTGACGGGGCCATCAACATGGTCTCGACCTCTCGATACACGGCAAAATCCGACCCCGTTGAGTTGACAGAAACAACGGACAGGGTGAGGTACCGGTTCCTCGCGACCAACGTAGACAATCCGAAGGACCCCTCTCATTGTGTTGAGGGCAAATTCGTCTACGAACGAAAGAGGAAAGAAGATGCTTCTTTTCCCTCAGACTCGGCTGAAACCGAACTGGGCCCCGTTTCAAGGGGCATGCTCCAGAGAAAAGGCTTCAACGGCGATTGGCTCGAACTCACTTTAGACACCGGAGAGACCCGTCGCCTGTACGAGGCGCTTGATGCTCGCTACCGAATCCAGCAGGAGAGTGGAGGAGTTCAAGGCGGCAGCACAACGTATGTCCCCCTTGACCGCTCCGTAAGCTCACTCCTTAAGATGATGCGCGAGAATCCCTCCGAAACCAGGCTACTTGCAGGTGGCAATAATTTCGAACTCGTCAAAGAGATGATTCGGCTCATGACCCAGGGGACGACCCGCGAGCAACTGAGCGAGATATTCTCCGAGCTGGAAAAGGGACATCTCGATGACTTCACGGTCAGTCTGAGTCTCGCCCAGCTCGAAAAGGCCGAAAAGGAGATTGCCGAGAACCTCGGTAACGGCAACGAGGAGTACTGGCAGAGAATATTCACCGACCACCAATGGATACTGTCGCAGGTATTCTCCGCCCCATGCACACTTCTCCAAGGCAAGGCGTATGTCGGAGGCAAGGCGATCGATAATTCCGGTGGCAATATCTGCGATTTCCTCTACCAGAATGAGCTAACTAGCAATGTCACACTCATCGAGATCAAGACTCCTCTGACAACCCTGCTCGGCACAATATACAGGGGGAAAGAGCCCGAGAACGCCGTTTATTCCTTGACCTCACACATGAGCGGAGCAGTGAACCAAGTGCTTAACTACCGGGACACGCTCACGAAGGAGTACTACATGGTCAACGGGCGCTCGTCTTCTCACTTTGAGGCCCTTTCCCCAAAATGCGTTGTAGTCATAGGGAAGATCTCTGAACTCGACACCGCGGGCAAAAAAGCTACCTTTGAGCATTATCGGAATAACCTCAGCGATGTGACTGTAGTTACTTTTGATGAGTTGCTCCAGCGAATCCGGGACCTCATTGCCGTACTCCGAACAGGCAACGAAGCAACCTCCACGACCTCGGGAATACGGGAACCCGACATAGCCATTCCCCTCCAGCAAACCAATCCGAATCCTCGTTTGGTCGGGAGATAGTCCAATTACCCCTTAAACACCATATCGTTGTGGTATTCAATAAACTCAGCTCGTGGGGCAAATCGCTTCGGAAGCGTAATCGGCTCTCCGTTGTAGCGCCACAAATACTCATCCTCGGGCGTTTCGTGCCCGACCACACCGGATACCACTATCTTTAGGTCCTTCGTAATGGTGATTAATCCCCGATCGAACGCCTTATCGTGTAACGCGTTCAGGAGCAATCCGTTGTCGGGGGCGAGTCGCTCCGTTTTTGGATCAGAGACTATCCAGGGCTTGATATGGCTAGCAACCAACAGAGCCTTGTTTGATAGCCCCGTCAAGCAGCATCTTGAATCGTAATTGACGAGCAAGGTATTTCGAAAGAACTCCTGGTTCACCCGCATCGAAACGATTGCTTCGCGCTCTTTGCCCTCTGGCAAATCAAAGCCAATCATCTCTTTCAACTCATCGCTTAGCGGTTCTTCAAAATCGAAACAATTGAGGAAAACCTCGGTCGCTTCCTCGACGAGCTCATCACCAGCAGAGGAATACTCAGCCCAAACCATCTTGTCCATTTTGCTCGCATGGGTCATTCCAACCTTGCCGCGAGCGCGTCGACGCTCATCGAAAGATGCAAGATTCCAGATTTTTAGAGCAACTGCACCCGGCGTTCTGCCAATGGCCTTAGCTAACGCCTGGACATCCTCGCTTGTATCATCAACTTTTTTGATGGTAGGGCGAGGTACAAAAACAGAGCCGCAAGGGTTTCCTCCCTCGACCATTTGTCTCCACGACCTGCCATGTTTGCTCCTCGCCCGCGCACCGCTCACGTAATAGGTCCAGGATAATCCCGCGGGGGACCGCACTCGCTACTTTTTCTCATTCGTCGGTGAATGGTTCACATAACGGCACTCCCCCGCGCTCCTCATACCCGCGCTCGAGCTTCTTCCCAAGCTCCACAGCACAGCGCTTCGTTTCCTCGCCAAACAAGTCATCGATGGTCCTGTCGATCCGCGTGCAAGTCTGCCGATGCTCGTCCTTCCAAGGCAGGTTGAGTCCCAAACTCGCATCCCAATAGCCGCCGAGTTTGGCGTCGATCACTTCCTCGGGATACAGCACGTCGCGGCGAATGCCCTCAACTACATCGTCCTCGTCCAGATCGCAGGCCGCATCGCCCTGCTCGAGGAACTTGCGCAGCTCCTTTTGCGCCCGGATGTTGTTCAGCATGCGAACGCACACCACAGCCATAAAGCGATAGCGTTCGCACAGGTCCCACTCGCCGCCGAGCCATACGCGAAAGCCCAGCATTTCGCTCGCGGACTCATCATCCATCAGGATCAATTCCCACGGAAGCACATTGGCGAGTGCGTCCTCCCCCAGCCTTTGCACGACGTCGCGCGTAAAGATGAACAGCGTATGCGAGGCGCTCATTAATGAGCTAGAGCCTGGTTATCTGGGCTTTTGTGACTGGGAGGCTTATCTCTGGTGCCTATACGCACTAGCCCTCTCCGGTCGAACTCGTGCTGCCGTGCTACTACCGCTCGGATTATTGGACAATGCCGAGCAGGTACGCACGATTCTGTTGCGCGAGGGGCTCATCGAACGCGTTCTATACCCATCGCTCACCGAGCCGAGTGCAAACTGTATGTGCGCACTGGTCGTGCTGTCAGTAGGTAATCGCACTGTTTCGTTCCATAACGCCGTGGAACATTTGCCTCGTTTTCGTTTTCCCGACGAGATTAACTACCCCGACCTTTCTCTGAACTTCTCCGCTAACTGGGGTAGCGTCGAGTTTGACTCGGGCAAAACGCTGGATATCCACACCACCGCAGTTGAAACGCGCAAGCTGCTGCAGCATCATGCGGCGCTCTCTAAAGGCAGAGTCGAGCTCATCGCCATCGCCCAAAACTACAGCGCGACGCTTGGTGACAGCTTTATGCGCGTGGTGCCGTTTATGCCCCGAGACAGCACCACCTCGGACGACATTGACGCAGTCGAGGTGCGCCGCATTTCATCGCAGGACTTCCGCAACGGTTATCTGCTGCCCCGAGATGTTGCCGAAGGCGCCTCGGAGCCCGATTCGGAACCCGTAAAGGTAAATCCAAGCATCTTGGATCGCTACGAGCTTCGCCCGGGCGACATCATCATGCCTCGTATGCTCGGCCGCTATGGCGCATCCAACCTACTTGTGGTTGGCGTCAACGACGCAAAGCAGCATCTGGTCGCCTCGCATAACACCACCGCTATTCGCCCGGCGGTTCCAACGATGACCGACGAGGAACGCATGGTGTATTCGGAAATGGTCGCGGCGTACCTCACCGACGGCCATGGATCCAAGGTTATGCAAGTGCTGTCTGAGAGCCAATACACCCGCGCCGTCCGCCCCTCCGACCTGCTCGAAATCGAAGTCCCGCCGGCGCTTGACCCGCGCACGCGCGAGTACAGCGAGTCTATCAATCGCTTTGCCGAGGTCGTAAAGGCAAAAAAGCAAGCCGAGGCCGCTGTCGCCCAAGCCCAGCGCAACCTCGAGGTCGCAAATAACACAGTCGCCGAGGCGCTCGAACAAGCCGGCCAGTAACAATCGTCAGCGTCAGCGTCCCAAGCCGGCGGCAGGACCAGCTCCTGCCGCCGGCTTGCTACCGGCCCGCTATCCCCCGCTATCCAGGTCTAATACTTTTCCGAGAAGTGAACGGCTGTTTTTGGACCCCCGAAGCATCCGCATTTTTCGGCGGCAAAATCGCAGGATTTCAGCTTCAAAACTGCAGGAAACGGCGCCCTCAAAGTGTCGATGCTTCGGGGGTCCGATTAGACTCGTTCACTTCTCGGGAAAGTATTAGACCTCGCCGCCAGCCACTAATAATGACCCTCCGCCTGCACACCCAAAAACTCATCCAACATTAATCTTGGCTCAAGAATCGCTTAATCTATAACCTGCACTATAGAGTTCGACCAAGGGCGGGGCGGCGCCGCGCAACGCAGGCCGCCGAACGCAACGCTCGCGCCCGGGCAGATCGCCCGGCGTCGCGCCCATCGAACGAAAGGACAGGTCATGGACGACCTCGAAAAAGTTGAAACCATCCGCACCAAGTGCAACGTGAGCTACACCGATGCCAAGGCGGCGCTCGACGCTGCCGACGGCAACGTTTTGGATGCCATCATTTGGCTCGAGTCGCAGGGCAAGACGCAGACCACGTCGGCGCACGCCGCCACCGAGTCCGCGCCGGTCGATGAGCCCTCGGCCGAGATGGTCGCCGCGCAGGCCGCTTACGAGAAGTCGAGCAAAAAGACCGACTTCTCCAAGAAGATGGACAGCGTGTGGGAGTACCTCAAAAAGCTCTTCCGCCTGAGCCTGGACACCAAGTTTATCGCCACGCGCCGCGATGCGATCATCCTCAACATTCCCATCTTGATCCCAATCGTCACCCTGTTTGCCTGGGGCGCCACGATATGGCTGATGCTGATTGGCCTGTTCTTTGGCATGCGCTACCGCATCGACAGCGACGGCGACGTGCCCGGCAGCATCAACAACCTCATGAATCACGCCGCCGACGCCGCGGACGACATCAAGCAAAATCTCAACGACGACAAGTAATCGCAGACGGGGGCACGCATGGCACGGATCCTGATCGTAGAGGACGAGGAGAAAATCGCCCGCTTTGTGACGCTCGAACTGGAGCACGAGGGCTACCAGGTGGAGCACGCCGCCGACGGCCGCACCGCCGTGGATCTGGCTCTGGAGCGCGACTACGATTTGATTCTGCTCGATGTGCTGTTGCCACAGCTCAACGGCATGGAGGTCTTGCGGCGTGTCCGCAAGCACAAGGATGTGCCGGTGATTATGGTTACCGCGCGCGATGCCGTGATGGACAAGGTTGCCGGGCTCGATGCCGGCGCCGACGACTACTTGACCAAGCCGTTTGCGATCGAGGAGCTGTTCGCACGGATCCGCGTGGCGCTGAAGCGCTCGGAAGCCGTGCGGGCGGCTTCGGGCGTTGGCGACGCCAGCGCCGGGGCTGGCGCAGCGAGCGGCACGGCCGCCGGTATCGCCACAATGCCCCCGGCAACCGACACGACCCAGACCGCTGCCACGCCCTCCCCCGCCGCGCTTACCGTGGGCTCGGTCGCGCTCGACCCCAACCGCCGCGAAGTCACGGTCGGCGATTCGCCCATCGCGCTCACGGCCCGCGAGTTCGATGTCCTCGCCCTGCTTATGGCGCATGCCGAGACCGTGCTCACACGCGAGCGCATCGCGCACGAGGCGCTGGGCTATGAATACGTGGGCGACACCAACAACGTCGACGTACACATCGCGCACCTGCGCGCCAAGATCGAGGACGCCGGCGGCGCCCGCATCATCCAGACCGTGCGCGGGGTGGGCTATGTCTGCCGTGCGTAACGCCGAGGCCAAGCGCGTCACCTCCATCGCCCGCGCCATCAACTGGGGCTATATGTGGCGCCGCCTAATGAACTACGTCTGGCTCGATCTGCTGCTGATGGTGATTGCGGTGGCGATCCTCGTCTATGGATACAACCAGACGCTGCCCGACAGCGCGTTTACCGCAGGCTGGATTCCCGGCGCCACCGTTCACGGCATGTCGCTGACGCCCGCGCGCGGCTGGGACCTGACAACGCTCACCTATGCCGTCGAGCTTGCGCGTACCACCAAGACCTTCCCCCTTGCGCAGGACCTCGTCGCGCTATGGCCTCTCTACCTTGTCGTTGTGGGTTGGCAGGTCATCAGCGTGCTCAACATGCTCGGCGGCGCCCGCCGCGTACGCCGCACCATGGCACCGCTCAACGACCTTGCCTTGCGCGTGGATGAGCTCGGCCGCATGCAACTCGCCGGCGGCAAGATGGAAACACTGGAGCAGGCCATCGCGCGCGCAAGCGTCGACTCGCCGAGCGTAACCACCGGCGACGCCGACCTGGCAAGCATCGAGGTCGCGCTCAACCGCCTGCTGCGCCAGATGCAAGAGGCCAAGCTGCAGCAGATGCGCTTTGTCAACGATGCAAGTCACGAGCTGCGCACGCCCATCGCGGTGATTCAGGGCTACGTAAACATGCTCGACCGCTGGGGCAAAAACGACCCGGACGTGTTGGCAGAATCCATCGCGTCCCTCAAGGCAGAAAGCGAGCACATGCAGGAGCTCGTGGAACAGCTGCTGTTTTTGGCACGCGGCGATGCCGGGCGCACGGTCCTGCGGCGTGCGCATACCAACCTGGCCGCACTGGTCGGCGAGGTGTGCGAGGAATCGCAGATGATCGACGCCGCGCACACGTATCGGCTGGCTTTTGACGCTGCATTTGCCAACGACCCGTGCTGCGACGCGCCTGTCGACGTGGCGCTCGTGAAGCAGGCTCTGCGCGTGGTCGTGCAAAATGCCGCCAAGTACTCGGATGCGGGAACGACCGTCACATTTGGTATAACGCCCGATGCGGGCACGGGCACGATCGACATAAGTGTTGAGGACGAGGGCATCGGCATGAACCAGGAATCTGCAGCTCACGCTTTTGAACGGTTCTATCGCGCCGACAACGCACGCGATGCCGGCGCGCAGGGCTCGGGTCTGGGGCTTGCCATTGCCAAGTGGATCGTCGATAGCCATGGCGGTGTCATTGGCGTGACCTCAGTCGAGGGCGTCGGCAGCCGCTTTACGATTCGCCTGCCGCGGTAGGGATGCCCCTCGGCATAAATAAAGGGATAGGGCCACGCGGCTCTATCCCTTTTTGCTAGCTATAGCAGCTTGTGCGCTACTCGCGGCACAGGTGCACGGCGAAGCCGGCGAACTCGCGCTTAAAGTACACGAGCTTGGTGCCGCCGTCGGGCAGCAGCACGCGCGACTCCTCGTTGACCTCGAGCCCGCGCTCGGCAAACCACTTCTCGGCCGCATCGATGTCGTTGACGGCAAAGCCGATGTGGCCCTTAGCGCCACGACCGTTCTGCTTCATGATCTCGACCAGCGAATCGTTGAAGTACGAAACCGGGGTCTCGATGACGGGCAGGCCCATCATCGTCGAGAACAGCTCCGCGATCTCCAGGGCGTCTGCCAGGTCGGTGGCGTTGATGCCCACATGGGCAACGCGCATGCCAAAGAGCTCGACCGGGTTGGCGTTCTGCTCACTCATACAGGCAGCGCCTACTGAGCCATAACGTCGAGGACGGCCTTCTCGGCAGCGACGCGGTTCATGCCGGTCATGAAGGGCACGCCGCTCACGTACGGGCAGGTGAGGCCCTCGGGGGCAACGGTGGTGGCGATCAGCAGGTCAGCGCCCTCGTCGCAGTAATCCTTGGCCTCGGAGATGGCGCACTGCACGATCTCATACTTGCCGGCATAACCGTTGGCGTCGAGCAGGGTGGCGACCTTCTGGGCAACGAGCGTGGAAGTAGCAGCGCCAGCACCGCAAGCCAAAACGATCTTCTTCATAGGTAATGTCTCCCTTCATGGTTTACTTTAGGTAAGTGTACCGCAGCGAGCGATGGCACTCGGCCTCGATGAGCTTTTATGCCAGTTTGCTTGCGCGCTGCGTATAATACATCTAGTACGTGTTGTCATACCGCTCGCTTTATGAGCGACTAAGGACCCTAATATGCCCGATTCCCGCACACTCTGGACCGCCGTCGTTATCATCTGCATCGCCGTGTCGGTGTTCTTTAGCGTCAAAAAACGCACCACGTTTAAACGCCTGCAGCAATTGATGGCCGCCAAGCAGTGGGACGAGTTCGATCGTTTGCTCGACGGCAAACTCACCAGCATGCTGTACCCGCGCTACAACCGCGACTACCTGCGTCTGAACTCCTATCTGCTGCGCGAGGACCACGAGCGCGCCAGCGAGATGTTCGACCTACTGCTGGGACTCAACCTCCCCAAGATGCAGCGCGTCGACCTGGTGATTAAGGCCTTTAACTACTATGTTGGCCAGGAGGACCGCAAAAAGTCCAAAGAGCTGTTGCACGAGATCAAGGGCTTTGAGGGCGGCCAGGCCGAGGCAGTCGCGCACGAATGCCAACTGATGTACGACACGATGATCCTCAAGCGCCACAACGACATTCCCGAGCTGGAGCGCATGCTCGAGGATGTCAGCGACGACCCGGTCAAGCGCTGCCGCTTGGAGTACCTGCTGGCCCTGCAGTACCAGAACAAGGGCGACGAGGCCAAGTTTGCCGAGTACTTGGAAAAGTCGGGCCGGCACTCGATGGCCGTCAACGCGTAACGGACGGCTTGTGCTAGACTTCTAGTCTCACGGGGGCGTGGCGGAATTGGCATACGCAGGAGACTTAAAATCTCTCGCCGCAAGGATTGTGGGTTCGAGTCCCACCGCCCCTACCACGTATTGTTTACGAGCCCGTGTCCCCCAGGGATGCGGGCTCGTTTCTTTTGGATGCCGGTGGGACTCGAACCCGCGAGGGGGCGAGCGTCAAGCGGACGCGCAGCGTCCGCAGCGAGCCGGCGAGGGCGCCGGCAGGCGGCCGAAGCCGGTGCGAATTTGCGCAGCAAATACGCGGACGTCCCACCGCCCCGCGCTTCAGAAAGTTAACTAATTTAGGACTGGCTAAAAAGACTGCTTCGGTCCCTTAGAAGTTGCGGTGGAATAGTTCCTGTTTTGGCCGTTTACCGGCCCATTTAAGAACTATTTCACCGCAACTTATTTAGAGGGTGCTGAGAGCGGGGGTCCAGGCGATGGTGGGGGTTGCACCGTCGAGAACCTCGTTGATGGTGGCGGCCATTCCGGCGAGGAGGCTGTTCTCGCTTACGGTGAGTATGTCGTAACCGCCGGCTCGCATGAGCTCGCGGATCACCACGGCGCCAGCCAGAATCACACCCGCACGCTTGGGCTGCACGCCCGGTAGCGCGGCGATGCCCTCCACGTCCAGCGTGGACATGCGCTCGATAGCGGCCGAGATCTGCTCCATCGAAAGCTCACGCAGGTGCACAAAGCTCGAGTCGTACGGCTCCAGTTCGTGAACGAGTGCCACGAGCGTGGTGACGGTACCGCCCACCGCGACGAGGCGCTCGGCGCGCTCAAAGTCGACAGGTAGGCCCTCAAAGTAAGCCCCGAACTGCTCGCCCGCCCATGCACCAGCGGCGGCAAGTTCACTGTCCGTTGGCGGCAGCGCCGAGAAAAACCGCTCCGTCACGCGACGGCAACCGATGTCCAGCGAGCGCGTTCCCTCCAGCGCGAAGACCCCGCGCTCCGGAGCGTATACGCCCGTCGCGAGCTCCGTGGAGCCACCACCCGAATCGGTAACAATGATGCGCTCGCCGGCAAAGTCGTGTGCCACGCCAAAAAACGTCAGGCGTGCCTCGACCTCGCCCGGAATCACCTGCGGTTCGAGCCCCAGCCCGCGCAGGCCGTCCAGCAGTAGCGCGGCGTTGGACGCATCGCGCGCGGCACTCGTGCAGGTGGTGCAGACGCACGCGGCCCCAAAGGCACGCGCCTCATCCACAAATATGCGACACGCAGCGAGCACACGCTCGACAGCCGCCTCGCAAAAGCGGCCCGTCGCGTCGACGCCCTCGCCCAGATCGGTAATCTCGGTATGCTTGGACGATTCCACGATCGCCCCGCCCTCGACCTGCGCCAGCACCAGTCGCGACGACACCGTTCCCAGGTCGATCGCGGCCACCTTATATCGTTTGCAATCTGCCATTGCGGGCTCCCCTCCGGGCGCTATTCGCCTACTCGCCGCTGGACGCGACCGTCTGGCCCTCGACGCCGTTAAATCCAAACAGCATATCGAGCGTCTTGATGTACCACGGTGCGTCCTTGCCGACCTCTTCGATCTCTTTGGCCACTTCGCTGGCATTCTTGGCGTTTGAGGACTTTTTGCTCGACGACGAATCCGAATCATCGTCCAGGCCCAGCACTTCAATCCTCTTCTCGCCGGGCATCGCCATGCCCAGGCCCCGTGCCGAATCCTTAATGCCCTCTTCCGAGAACCACTTATCAGTGTCTTTTTTCATCTCATCATTGTATTGCTGACGAATCTCGACCTGCTTGGCCAAGATGTCGCTCGAGCGCTTAGCCACGTACAGGTCGCGTACGGGAAAATACAGGCTCACGAGCGCCAGGGCGACGACAATGCCAACAAACAGCCCCCGCTGGGGACCGTGGGTAAAGTCGTAGATTGCCTTGACCACCGCGTTATCGTTGGCGTAATGCATGAAGTCCGAGCCCGAAAGACGGTTCGAGGGCCTACTCGGCTTTTCATGCGTTTGAGCCGAGGAACGCTGAGCATGCTCCGAGTGCGCCGGGCGCACCGAACGTAGCGGGCGGTCCGTCGACGTATTCACTTGAGCACGGGAGTGTGAGGCACTTGTCGGGCGCTGCATGGAGCGGTCGGCGCCGGCGTAGGCGGACCCACCGAGCTGCACCGTGCGCGCACGGCGAGGCGACGGCTCACGCGAACCGGCGGAATAGTACCTGTTGTCGTAAATCTGATCCATGTGCGCCTTGTGCGGTTGAGGTTTGTTTGCGCTAAGTATTCTAGTTATAGCACGAGCGCCCGCACCGCCTTCGCCAGCCTTTACTCGACATAAAAAAGGCGCTGAGCCGTATGGCCCAGCGCCCATAACGCTTTGCGGCATCCTGCCAAGGCGAGGCGGAACCGAGTCAGCCTCCCCCTCGCCAAATTCGCCCGTTTAGCGAATGTTGTAGAACGCGGCCTTGCCGGCGTAGCGCGCGCTGCCCTCGAGCTCGTCCTCGATGCGGATGAGCTGGTTGTACTTGGCGATGCGGTCGCTGCGGCACGGGGCGCCCGACTTGATCTGGCCGGCGTTGACGCCCACGACCAGGTCGGCGATCGTGGAGTCCTCGGTCTCGCCGGAGCGGTGGCTCACGATGCAAGCGTAACCGGCCTCCTTGGCGGTCTCGATGGCCTCCAGCGACTCGGTGAGCGTGCCGATCTGGTTGACCTTGACCAGGATCGCGTTGGCGGCACCCAGCTCGATGCCCTTCTTGAGGCGCTCGGTGTTGGTGACGAACAGGTCGTCGCCCACCAGCTGCACCTTGTTGCCAATGCGACGGGTGAGCTCAACCCAGCCGTCCCAGTCCTCCTCGGCCATGCCGTCCTCGATGGAGATGATGGGATAGGTGTCGACGAGCTTCTCCCAGTAATCGACCATCTGGGCACTCGTGTACTCCACGCCCTCGCCCTTGAGCTCATACATACCGGTCTCAGCGTTGTAGAACTCGGTGGACGCCGGATCCATGGCGTACATGAAGTCGACGCCGGGCTTAAAGCCAGCCTTTTCGACGGCCTTGGTGATGTACTCGAACGGCTCGGCATTGGTCTTAAGGTTGGGGGCAAAGCCGCCCTCGTCGCCCACGCCGCCGCCCAGGCCGGCCTCGTGCAGCACGCCCTTGAGGGTGTGGTAGACCTCGGCGCACCAGCGCAGGCCCTCGGCAAAGCTCGGAGCACCCACGGGCATGATCATGAACTCCTGGAAGTCAACGTTGTTGTCGGCATGCACGCCGCCGTTGAGGATATTCATCATAGGTGTGGGCAGCAGGTGGGCGTTGACGCCGCCCAGGTACTGGTACAGCGACAGGCCCGCCGACTCGGCAGCGGCGCGCGCGGTGGCCAGCGACACGCCCAGGATGGCGTTGGCACCGAGCTTGGTCTTGTTGGGGGTACCGTCCGCGGCAATCAGCGCGGCATCGACGGCGCACTGGTCGAAGGCGTCGAGGCCCACGACGGCGTTAGCGCACTCGTTGTTGACGTGCTCGACGGCCTGCGAAACGCCCTTGCCCAGGTAGCGGCCCTTGTCGCCATCGCGTAGCTCGCAGGCCTCAAAGGCGCCGGTCGAAGCACCCGAAGGCACCATTGCGCGGCCAAAGCTGCCGTCCTCGAGCACGACCTCGACCTCGACGGTGGGATTGCCGCGGCTGTCGAGTACCTCGCGACCGTAGACGTCCAAAATATCGCTCATGTTGTCTCCCTCTCACTTGGAAACGTAGTGGATGCAAGCGACCGGCTGACCGTGCACCATCGGTGCGCCTCCGTAAGTTAGCCATGTCGCACTTTTTGCATTATGCCCTAAGTTAGTCGAGGGATACACTTGATTTTCGAAAAATTTAGCGGGAACGATGAGGCGCGTCAGCCCGTCGTTCCCGCAGTCTTACTCCTCCGCCTTTGCGGCATCCCACAGGTCGTTGAGGCCGTGGGTCGAGAGCTCGGCCAGATCCACGTGGGCATCGGCCGCCATCTGCTCCATCGCGGCCCAGCGGCGGCGAAACTTGGCCGTGCTCGCACGCAGGGCGCTCTCGGCGTCGATACCCTCCTTGCGCGCGACGTTGACCAGGGCAAAGAGCAAATCGCCAAACTCCATTTCGCGCTCGGGCGAGCCAGGAGCCTCGGCCTCAAACTCGGCACGCTCCTCGGCGACCTCGTCCCACACATCCTGGACCGTCTCCCACTCAAAGCCCACGGCAGCCGCCTTGCGCGACACCTTCTGAGCCTGCATCAGCGCCGGTAGATGCGTGGGCACGCCGTCGAGCAGGCCCTCGGGCGCAGCCTCGCCTGCCGCCACGGCCTTGTCCTTGGCAGCCTTCTCGGCAAGCTTGACCTCATCCCAAATCTTGAGCACTTCGTCGGAGCTATCGGCATCCACATCGCCAAAGACGTGCGGATGGCGTCGGATGAGCTTGGCGTCGATATCGCGCGCCACGTCGGCCAGCGTAAACTCGCCGGCGTCCGCCGCAATCTGCGCATGCAGCACGACCTGCATGAGCACGTCGCCCAGCTCCTCGCGTAGGTGAACCGCGTCGTCCGCCTCGATGCAGTCGAGTGCCTCGTAGGCCTCCTCGATCATGTTCTTGCCGATGCTGCGGTGCGTCTGCTCACGGTCCCACGGGCAGCCATCGGGCTGACGCAGGCGCCAGATGGTCTGCACCAGATGCTGCAGCTCGGCCGACGCGTCGACCAGCGTGGACAGGTCGCGCGAGCCCTCGGCATTTTGCTGAGCCATATGCTGCGCCATGGCTACTCCTCCTCCATGACCACGTGGCGGAACGCACCGCCCTCGTAGATGCCGTAGCTGTGCGTGCCGTCCTTGGGAATGCTCACGCTGCCGGGGTTGAAAAGCCACAGGCCCGGGTGCGCGGCGCTCTCCTCGTTGATCTTGATGTGCGTGTGACCGTAGACGAGCGCGGAGCCCTCAGGCAGCGCGGGCGCGTGGTCGACGCTGTTGTGCATGCCGGCGCCAAAGACATGGCCGTGCGTCAAGAACAGCTCACGGCCGGTTTCGTCAAACAGCGTGGCGTAGTCAGCCATGACGGGGAAGTCGAGGACCATCTGGTCGACCTCGGCGTCGCAGTTGCCGCGCACCGCGATGATACGGTCGGCTAGGGCGTTGAGCAGCGGAATCACGCGCTTGGGAGCATAGTCGCGCGGCAGGTCGTTGCGCGGACCGTGGTAGAGCAGGTCGCCCAGCAGCACAATGCGATCGGGCTGCTCGGACTCGATGGCGGCGCAGAGGCGCTCGGCCCAGTATGCCGAGCCGTGGATGTCGGAGGCGATGAGGTATTTCATGGGGAGATCCTTTCGAATGGGGTTGATATGGCTAGGCGCAGGATGTCGCCACCAGCCGCGTTATTCAAATCGCAGTGCCGCGCTCTGGGCCGCCCGCATCACGCGCTGGAGCGGCACATTATGCTCGCGAGCGAGACGGGCGCAGTCCTCGTACTCGGGCGCTGCACGCTCGCTGCCGTCGGGCAGGGTGGCCACTTTAACGGACACCTCGCCCCATGGCGTCGTTACGCGCTCAAAGCGGCGTGGCAGGCAAACGCGCTCCATGACCTGGCGACGAATGCCGTTGGTCGTGGTTTCCAAAAAGATAATCGTCTGCAGGCGCTCGATATCCTCGTAGGTGCAGATTACCTGCAGCTGCCAGCCGGGGCGGCCTTTCTTGCAATAGAGGGGCAGCCAGTGCACCTCGCGGGCGCCTGCCCCGCGCAGACGGTCGGCGGCGTAGGCGAGCACCTCGGGCGACGCATCGTCGATGTCGCATTCCAGCTTGACGATGGTTTCGGGTGCATCGGTCTCGCGGGACAGCGGGGATGTGCTATCGCATGGCATACGGTCCGGCTCCTTTCCGCACGGGCTCGTTTTGTTCATCCAAACGCTAGCACATCGCGGGCGGCGCAGAGGCGGCGTCATGGGATAGATGCGACTTTTGCTGGGCGCAAGTGCTGGCGCGCTCCAACGCCGGCCCGCTCCACTCAAACGTGTACGTCAGCCTCCAAACATGTCATTTTTTGCAGCTTTTTGAGGCTGATGTACATGTTTTGAGAGCGCAAGCGAGGCCGCGCCGCGCACCGCACAGCCTTTCCAATCGATTTCGAGCTCCGGCGTGCCCGGCGTGTTAAAAGCTACACCATTACAATGGAGCGGATTCGCTTGACGCAAAGGAGCTGCCATGTCTGCTTGCCCGATGGTCGATTGCCATACCCACACCTCGTTTTCGGACGGACATACCTCGTTTGAGGACAACGTTCGCGCCGCTGCTGCGGCCAGCTGCCGCGTCATGGTCTCGACCGACCATCTCACCCTGCCCGCCAGCATGGATGCCAACTGCGAAGTGCAGGTTACTGAGGGCGACCTGCCGGTACATCGTCTGGCTTTTGAGGATGCTCGCAAGCTTGCCGCGCAGATTGTGCCGGAGCTCAGCTTTATCTATGGCTTTGAATGCGATTGGTACGAGGGCTGCGAGCCTTTGGTTGAGCGCTGGTCCCAGGGCGCCGTCGTACGCCTGGGCAGCGTGCATTGGATTGGCAACCCGGGAGATATTGCGGCAGGCGCCGCGGGGACGGCGGGGACGGAGGACGTCGCTCGTCCCGATACGCCCGATTCGCGCTGCGGCTGGATCGACGATGACACCGACCTGCATGTTTGGGATAACTTAGGCGTGCGCGGCGTGTGGGAGCGCTATGTCGATGACTGGTGCCGCGCCTGCGAGAGCCCGCTCAACTTTGATGTGATGGCTCACCCCGACCTGGTCATGCGCTTTTCGAAGGAAGGCTTTGCGCCCGACTTTGACCCCGCACCGTTTTGGCAGCAGATGGCCGAATGCGCCCACGATACGGGCCGCCGCATTGAGGTCTCGACCGCCGCACCGCGCAAGGGCCTCGACGACTACTATCCCACGACCGGATTGCTGCGTTGCTTTGCCCACGCCGAGGTGCCGATCACTTTTGGCTCGGACGCACACCGCGCCTGCGACATCTGCTGGAACATCCGTGAGGCCCAGGCACACGCCTACGACCGTGGCTACCGAACCTTCGACATCCCCCACCCCACCGGCGAATGGGAATCCACACCCCTCGCCTA
Source organism: uncultured Collinsella sp. (assembly GCA_902491935.1). Classification (GTDB taxonomy): domain Bacteria; phylum Actinomycetota; class Coriobacteriia; order Coriobacteriales; family Coriobacteriaceae; genus Collinsella. The sequence continues at coordinate 8,660 of CABUJN010000009.1, read as the reverse complement.
ACTAGTCGTTTAAGAACGTCCCCAATGACTAGTGGCGGCGGGCGTTGAGTTCGCCGGCCAGCTCGTCGAGGGTGATGCCGTAGCGCTCGAGCGTCACGAGCAGGTGGTAGATCAGGTCGCCGGCCTCGTAGCGAATGTGATCGTGGTCGTTATCCTTGCAGGCCATGATCACCTCGCTCGCCTCCTCGGCAAGCTTCTTGAGCAGCTCGTCCTCGACGTCGGTCAGCAGACGGGCGGTGTAGCTCTCCTGTGGCGACGCATCGCGACGACCGTGAATCACCTCGGCCAGACCCGTCAGCGTCTCGCCGATATTTCCCGGCTGCACGTTAGCTGTTCTGACTCCCATGGTTATTTCCTCTCGTTACTGCAGCGTAAAGTAGGTACCGGTCTCATCGAACCGAGGCTTTGCGCCCTTTTTCTCAAAGAACTCGACGATGACGGCATGGGCCTCATCGAGCCTTTCCTTCTCGGCCTCGAGCCAAAGCGACTGCGCCCCGCAGGTATCAGTCAGGTGTACGCGGCATGGCACGCCCGCGCGGAGGAGTTCGGCGTTGCAGTCGGCGACTTCGAACGGCGTCACGACCTTCATCGTGTTCCCCCCTTTACGCGCTTAAAGAAGCAGGTACGGTTGCCGGTATGGCAGGCCGGGCCCGGTGAGTCCACCTTGACCAGCAGCGTATCGCTATCGCAGTCGGCCCAGAGCTCCTTGACCTCCTGCATGTTGCCACTCGTCGCGCCCTTGTTCCAGAGCTCCTGACGGCTGCGACTCCAAAACCACGTGGTCCCGGTCTTGAGCGTCAGCCCCACCGATTCCTCGTTCATCCAAGCAACCATAAGCACCTCACCGGTGTCATGCTGCTGAACCACGCAAGGAATCAGCCCGCGGGCGTCGTACGTAAGTTTTGAAGGATCGGTTATCTCTTCCATTTCTCTCCCCAAATTCAAACTTCGCAGGTCGGCGAGGGTTGTCCAGGTGCCCGAGATTCCGAGCGACAAGCCCGACGACGCGTACTTAAAGTACGCGAGGAGGGTTGGAGCCGGAAGGTCGGGCGCCTGGGCAAGCCGCAGCGCTAGAAGTCCAACCTGACAGGGATGCCTTGAGAGGCCATATATTCTTTGACTTCGCGAATGCTGAAAGTTCCAAAGTGAAAGACGCTGGCCGCCAGTACGGCGTCGGCTTCGCCCTCGATCACGCCCTCGGCAAAATGCTCGAGCGTGCCCACGCCACCGCTCGCGATGACGGGAATCGGCACCGCACGCGCCACGGCGCGGGTGAGTGCCAGGTCGAAGCCGGCCTTGGTGCCGTCGCGATCCATGCTGGTGAGCAAGATCTCACCGGCGCCGCGACGAGCCGCTTCCTCGGCCCACGCCACCGCATCGATACCCGTGGCGTTGCGACCGCCCGCCGTGAAGACCTCCCACTTGTCGGCATCCGGCTGACCGGGCAGGCCCACGCGCTTGGCATCGATCGCCACGACCACGGCCTGGCTGCCAAACGCCGCGGCGGCCTGGCTGATCAGCGGCGGGTCGCGCACGGCGGCAGAGTTAAGCGACACCTTGTCGGCACCGGTGGCAACCATGGTTCGCATGCCCGCCAAGTCGCGGAAACCGCCGCCCACGGTATAGGGAATAGCGAGCTCCTCGGCCGCGTGCGCCGCCATCTCGATGGTCGTCGCGCGGTTGTCGCTCGTCGCGGTAATGTCCAGGAAGACGACCTCGTCTGCACCCTCGCGGTCGTAGGCGCGCGCCAGCTCCACCGGGTCGCCAGCATCGCGCAGGCTCACAAAGTTGACGCCCTTGACCACGCGGCCGTCCTTAACATCCAGGCAGGGAATCACGCGTTTGGTAAGCATGGGCTACTCCTCCCCTCGCGCGGCGGCCAACGCCTGTACCAGCGTAAAGTTGCCCTCGTAGAGCGCGCGACCGGTGATGGCGCCCTCAATAGCGCCCTCGCCCACCGCGGCGAGCGCACGGATATCGTCGAGCGTCGAGATGCCGCCCGACGCCACAACGGGAAAGCCCGCGACCTCGGCCACGTGGCGATATGCTGCCACGTCGATGCCCGTCTGCATACCGTCGCGCGCGATATCGGTATACACCAGATGTTTAAAGCCCAGCTCCGTGAGCTGCGCCACGGCATCGTCGAGCGCCACACCCGCACCGTCGCGCCAACCGTTCACCTTGACCTGGCCGTCACGGGCGGCAATATCTGCCACCAGCAGCTCGCCAAAGCCTTGGGCCGCCACCTCGGCAAAACCCGGCTCGGTCACCAGCACGGTGCCCAGCGCAATGCGGCGTGCGCCGTAGCCTGCCAGCTCATCGATGCGCGCGAGCGAGCGGACGCCGCCGCCCACGTCCACGGACAGGCCGTCGACGCCGCAGATAGCCTTAATCGCCGCCGAGTTGGCCGCGCACGCGTCCTCGTCCTCGCCAAAGGCAGCGGACAGGTCGACGACGTGCACCCAGCTTGCGCCCTGCTCGGCAAACGAGCGGGCAACGACCACGGGGTCGTCGGAATATACCTTGCAGCGGCTGCGGTCACCGCGCTCCAGGCGCACGACCTTGCCGCCGATCAGATCGATTGCGGGAAACAGGATCATCGGCCGGCCTCCTCGACGATGTTGACGAAGTTCTTAAGGATGCGCTGACCAAGCGCGGAGGATTTCTCGGGATGGAACTGGCAGCCCCACACGTTGCCGCGACGCACGATGCACGGGAAACTCCGCGTGTAGTGCGTGCGCGCCAAAACATCAGCGGCATCGGTGTCGTCGGTCACCGCGTAGCTGTGGGTGAAGTACATGTTGGCGCCCTCGGCAAAACCGGCGAGCAACGGATCGGCCGCGCCGGCGGACGTCATGTGCACCTGGTCCCAGCCCACGTGCGGCACCTTCAGGCGACTCGACTCCAAGCGCGTGCACGAACCGCGCATGATGCCCAGGCCATCGACCCAGGGGCCGCCAGCCTGCTCGGAGGTGCCGCCATCCGCGGCCACGCCCTCGTCCGCAGGCACGCCCTCGTTGCCGCGCTCAAAAAACAGCTGAAGGCCCAGGCAGATGCCGAGCAGCGGAGTTCCGGCGGCAACGGCATCGAGCACGGCCGCCTCCTCGCCGCCCTGGCGCATAAAGGCGATCGCGTCATAGAACGCGCCCACGCCCGGAATGACCAGGCCGTCGGCGCGGCGGATTTGCTCCGGGTCGTCCGATGTACAGGCGGCGGCACCGGCGCGCGCAAGCCCGCGCACGACGCTCGACAAGTTGCCCTTGTGGTAGTCGACCACCACGATCTTCGGTTCGCCCACGCGACCCTCCCTCTTCTCTTTGTCCAAAACCACCACAAAGGGGACAGGCACCTTCGTGGTGGTTTTACCCTTGTGACGGTTACAGTGAGCCCTTGGTGCTGGGGATGCCCTGCACGCGGGGATCGAGCTCGCAGGCGTGGCGCATCGTGCGGCCCACGGCCTTAAAGGCGGCCTCGATAATGTGATGCGAGTTACCGCCCGCCAGTTCGCGAACGTGCAGCGTGAGCTTGGCATCGCGCGCGAAGGCGTAGAAGAACTCGACGGCCAGCTCGGTATCAAAGCTGCCCACGCGCTCGGTGGGCACGGGCAGCTCGCAGTAGGCCTGCCCGCGGCCCGAAATATCAACAGCAGCCATCACAAGCGTCTCGTCCATGGCGATCGCCGCGTCGGCAAAGCGCGTAATGCCCGCCTTGTCGCCCAGCGCCTGACAAAACGCCTCGCCCAGCACAATACCCGTATCCTCGACGGTGTGGTGCGCATCGACCTCCACGTCGCCCACCGCGTGCGCCGTCAGATCGAACAGACCATGGCGGCCAAAAGCGTTGAGCATGTGGTCGAAAAACGGCACGCCGGTCGAGATATCGCACACGCCGCTTCCGTCCAGGTCGAGCTTTACGACAATGTCGGTCTCGCCCGTCTTGCGGGTTACCTCGGCATAGCGGTCCATCTACATCTCCTCCTTCACCAGCGCGGCAAACGCGGCCAGCACCTCGTCGTTTTCCTGCGGGGTGCCCACGGTAATGCGCAGGCAGTCCGCGAGCCCCGGCGCGTAGCTAAAGTCGCGCACCAGAATCGAATACTCGTCGCGCAGACGCTCGCGCACGCGCGTGGCATGCGGCGTGCGCACGAGCACAAAATTCGCCGCGCTCGGCCATGCCTCCACGGGCATGCCCTCGGCAGCCATTGCGCGCAGGGCGCACAACTCGCGCTCGCGCTCGGATGTAACTTGCGCCACCACGGGTGCATACGCATCGCGGGCACGCACGCAGGCAAGCGCTGCGGCCTGGCTCAGCACATTGACCGAATAGATCTGGCGAATCGCCGCGAACACATCGACGACCTCGGGCGCCGCGATCACATAGCCCAGACGCGTGCCGGCGGCGCCGAACGCCTTGGACAGCGTGTGCAGAATCACCAGGTTGGGATGCTCGGCGATAAGGCCTTGCGCCGTGGTTGCCGCGCCAAACGAATCGTCGGCAAACTCAACATAGGCCTCGTCGACCATCACCATGCCGGGGCATGCATCGCACAGGGCCGCGACAAAGTCGAGCGGTGCCACATCGCCCGTGGGATTATTGGGCGAGGTCACGATTGCCAGGTTGCACTCGGGCGCCGCTGCGAGCACAGCCGCTTGGTCGAGCTCAAAGGTCGCCGGGTCGCGCCACACATCGCGCACTTCAGTCTGGCACAGCGACGCAAAGAAGGCATACTCGCTAAAGCACGGCGGGCAGTTGAGCAGGGTCCGCCCCGCGCCGCCAAACGCCAGCAGGTAGTTATAGAGCAGCTCGTCGCCGCCGTTTCCCACGCAGATGTTCCCGCGCGTCACGCCATGCCAGGCAGCAAGCTCGTCGCGCAGATCGTTGGACATGGGATCGGGATAGCGGTTGAGCGGCGTGGCAGCCAGGGCCGCATCAACCGCCTCGCGCACGCCGACCGGCACGGGATAGGTGTTCTCGTTGGCCGAGAGGTTGATGCGCGTGGGCGTAAAGTTGGGATCGTAGGGCTCGATGCCGGCCAAGTAGGGCTGGACGAGCTCCTTCATGCGAGGTGTGAGTTCGGCCATATTAGGCCTCCCCGCCGGTCGCGCCGGCGCCATCCGCGCTTGCAGCCGCCGTCAGGTCCACGCCCTCGGCAACCGTCGCCACGGCGTCGCCCGGCCAGGCAACCTTAGTCAGGTCGGCCGCAGCCAGCGACGCGGCACTCACGGCATCCTCGCCCTGCTCCAGCACGCGGCGGCGCAGCGCTGCCGAAAGCGCGTGCGCCCACAGGCCCTCGGCCTCGGCCAGACGCTGCGTAGCGGGAGCGTCGGAGAGCAGGCCCTCGGGCGTATAGCAAATGACGCTCGAGCGCTTGACGAACTCTTCGACCGAAAGCGGGTTGGAGAACATGGCCGTACCACCGGTCGGCAGCGTGTGGTTGGGACCGGCAACGTAATCGCCAAGCGGTTCGGAGCTCCAAGCGCCCACAAAGATGGCGCCGGCGTTGCGGATACCACCGAGCAGGCCCATCGCATCCTTGCAGTGCAGCTCCAGGTGCTCAGGCGCCACGGTGTTCACGGCCTCGACGGCGGCAGCCATATCGGCGGCCACCACGATGGTGCCCTCGTTGTCGAGCGAGGCGCGCGTGATCTCGGCGCGCGGGGACTGCGCCACCAGGATGTCGATACCTGCCTCAACCTCACGCGCAAACTGCTCGTCGCAGGTCACCAGATAGCAGGCCGCCAGCGGATCATGCTCGGCCTGGGCCATCAGGTCGGCCGCGACCACCATGGGCTTGGCCGTGGCATCGGCCAGCACGCAGACCTCGGAGGGACCGGCGACCATATCGATACCCACATCACCCGAGACAATCTGCTTGGCAGCGGCGACAAAGGCGTTACCCGGGCCGGTAATCTTGTCGACACGCGGAATGGTCTCGGTACCGTACGCCAGCGCGGCCACGGCCTGAGCGCCGCCCACCATATAGATCTCGTCCACGCCGCCGAGCTTTGCCGCGGCGAGCGTGTAGGGGCTGATCAGACCGTCTTTTTGCGGCGGGGTCACCATGACCACGCGCTTGACGCCGGCGACCTTGGCGGGAATGGCATTCATGAGCACGGTGGAGGGATACTGCGCGCGACCGCCCGGCACGTAGATGCCGGCCGCCGCGAGCGGGGTCACCTTGACGCCGAGCATCGTGCCATCCGGGCGCGTGGTAAACCAGCTCTGCTCGACCTCGCGCTGGTGGAACTCGCGAATCTGACGCGCGGCCTTCTCGAGCGCGGCGACAAAAGCCGGGTCGAGGCCTTCGAGCGCGGCATCGATCTGCTCCTGCGGCTGACGGAAACTCTCCAGCTCAACACCGTCAAAACGCTGGCAGTAATCGCGCACCGCGGCATCGCCGTTGGCGCGCACGTTGGCCACGATATCGCGGGCGGCGTCGACGATGTTTTGTGGCAGCACACCCTTGCGGTTGAGCTGGTTGGTAACGAGGCGCTCACCAGGAGCAAGCTTGATGGTCTTCATATCGGTATCCCCTATCGGTAGAGGTTGCGTTTGAAAAACGAGAGGCCGGGCGGCGGCGCCGATCGGTCCGCAGCCCGGATATGGGGGCGCCCGTGCGCGCTCGCGCTATTGTGCCGAGCCCGCGACGGGCTCAAAATGCTTGTCCTTCACGGCTGCCGCCAAGCGATCTGCCAGATTGCGTACGCGCGGATCCAGACGTGCGGCACCCGGATTGACAAAGAAGCGGGCCGTGCAGTCCATAATGCGACCAGTAATAACGAGGTCGTTATCGCGCAGCGTGGCGCCCGTGGCGGTAATATCCACGATGCGATCGGTCATGCCGACGATGGGACCCAGCTCAATGTTACCGTGCAGCGAGACGATATCGGCGTTCACACCGCGCTCGGCATACCAGGCGCTCGCGATGCGCGGGTACTTGGTGGCCACGCGAAGCGACCCGCGGCGGGCGTAGTTGCGCTCGGCCTGACCGGCGCGCCATGCGGGCTCCGCCTCAATGAAAGTGCACAGGCCGTAGCCCAGATCGACCAGCTGCAGCAGGTTGAGGTCGGCCTCGATAAGCGAGTCCCAACCGCAGATGCCGCAATCGGCACCGCCGCAGCCCACAAAGGCGGGCGCATCGCTGGGGCGCACGATGACAAACTCGATATCTCCGACCGCGCCCTCACCGGCACGCGTGTCGCGGCCGCGCACGATTAGGTGACGGCCCGGATCGCGCAACTCAGAGACGTCCAGGCCCGCGGCTTCGAGCACGTCGAGCGTATCGGCCTTGAGCGAGCCCTTGGGCACGGCGATGCGCAGCGGGCCCTCGGCGCCACGGCCCGCGGCGTGATCGCCATCGGAAGCAGCGTCCTCGGCCGAGGTGTGCGCGGCCTCCAGGCGCTCGAGCGAAAAGGCGAAACCCGCCGCCGGTACCTCGATGCCGTCGCCAAATGCGCCGGTAAAGATGGAGTCGTAGCGTCCACCCGAACCGACCGGATCGGGCAAGCCACCGGCATAGGCCTTAAAGACCAGACCCGTGTAGTAATCGAACGAGTTCATGATGGAGAAGTCGAACGACAGCACCTGGGCGTCCTCGGGAGCCAGGCCCTCGACCAGGGCGCGCAGCTCGCGCGTGAGCGGCGCGACAATGCCCGCCGCCGCCAGAAGCACATCGACGCGGTCGAGTACCTCGGCGCCGCCGTGCAAGCGCGGCAGCTCGCTAATGGCAACCTTGACGGCATCGGACTCGGCGCTTGCCGCCACGCGGGCATCGAGGCCCACAAAGTCGTTGGCGTGCACGCAGCGCAGGGCCTCGGCAGCCAGCTCGCGATCCTCGCACGCCGCGAGCAGCTCCTTAAACGGACGCACGCTACCTGCGATAATGCGCGCAGCGGGCAGCGCCAGCTTGCGCACCGCCTCGGCCACGAGCGAGACAATCTCGACATCGCCCGCGGTGTCGCCCGCACCGATAAGCTCAAAGCCCAGCTGCGTAAACTGACGCGAGCCACCGGCATTGCGCTGGCACTCGCGAACCACCGGCGCCTCATAGCGCAGGCGCAGGGGCAGGTCGGCCGCGCGCATGCGGGTCGAGACCAGACGCACGATCGGCAATGTGTTGTCGGGACGGACCACCAGCAGACGGCCATCATCGTCAAAAAGCTTAAACGGCGTGTCCGCGATGCGGCCGCCTTCCTCGAGTGAACCCTTGTCCTCGAGCAGCGGCGTCTCGACCGGAAGGTAATGATGCTCCCTGAAGCAGCCCTTCACCGTCAGCGCAATCTCCTCGCGCGCCTGAGCCTCCTCGGGCAATATGTCCCGGAATCCCCACGGTGTGGCCGTCATCTGGTGAGCCTCCTCATGCTGTGTTTCATATAGAGCAGAAGACCGGCATAGCTCCGCCGGTCTTCTGGGTACTTTAGCATACTAGAGTGTTTGCGGGGAGAATCGTCCTCCTCGGCTCACACCGTATTCATTTGGAAACATAGGGCAAGCGGTTAGCAGCAGTCTCTTGTCACAACGCAAAAAGGGCGCCCGCGCAATTGCGGACGCCCTTGTGCAGGGTCGAGATATCAACCAGCCAAGATATCGGACCCGTGACCAGCTCTTAGTAGTCGAACTGGTGGTAGTAGCGGCGGTACTTGAGGTTGTGCTTGGTGACC
>CABUJN010000008.1:0-49518 GCA_902491935.1 uncultured Collinsella sp. | reverse complement strand
TGGCCTTCGTGCGAGCAGGACTGCCCGAGCAGGAAACCTTATATCCCGCCCCTCCGGCGCCACACGGGAGCCGCGCACAAGTTATCCCCCGGCATTCAGAAAATCTAAGTGCCAAAAAATAAGATTTTTTGACTCTGTGTTGTATAACCCGCCATTCGTGGGTACCATTCAACGCGTACGCAAACAAAAAGGGTTAACCCGCACGGCTCAACCGCGCGGCCCAAAAAGGAGGAAACAAGCATGTCGTCTTTGAAGCCGCTTGCAGATCGCGTCCTGGTCAAGCCCGACGAGGCCGAGCAGAAGACCGCTTCTGGTCTGTATATCGCCAGCAACGCTCAGGAGAAGCCGCAGCGCGGCACCATCGTTGCCGTTGGCGCCGGTAAGGTCAACGACAAGGGCGAGCGCATCCCCATGGACGTTCAGGTCGGTGACGTTGTCATCTACGGTAAGTTCGGTGGCAACGAGGTCAAGGTCGACGGCGAGAAGTATCTGCTGATGCGCGCCGACGACATCTACGCCGTCGTCGAGGCCTAGTCTCGTTAGAATCTCTGATTCGTCTTTGAACGCGTCCGCCGTATAAGACTCGGAAACGGCGACGCGAGTCACATTTCTTTTGGAGGATTACCTACCATGGCAAAGAACATTACGTTCAACACCGATGCCCGCGCCAAGCTCGCAAAGGGTGTCAACACTCTGGCCGACGCCGTTACCGTCACCATGGGCCCCAAGGGCCGTTACGTCGCTCTGCAGCGCACGTTCGGTGCCCCGACCATCACCAACGACGGCGTTTCCGTCGCTAAGGAGATCGAGCTCGAGGACAACATCGAGAACATGGGCGCTCAGCTGGTGAAGGAGGTCGCCACCAAGACCAACGACACCGTGGGTGACGGCACCACCACCGCAACCCTGCTCGCTCAGGCTATCGTCAACGACGGTCTGCGCAACGTTGCCGCCGGCGCTAACCCGCTGGCCATCCGTCGCGGCATCGACAAGGCTGTAAACGCCGCTGTCGCCGAGATGAAGAAGCAGGCCAAGCCGGTCGAGACCAAGGAGCAGATCGCTTCCGTCGGCACCATCTCCGCTGGTGACCCCGAGGTTGGCGAGAAGATCGCCGAGGCCATGGAGGTCGTGGGCAAGGACGGCGTCATCACCGTCGAGGATTCCCAGACGTTCGACATCACCATCGACACCGTCGAGGGCATGCAGTTCGACAAGGGCTATGTCTCCGCTTACTTCGTCACGGATAACGACCGCATGGAGGCCGTGATGAAGGATCCGTACATCCTCATCACCGACCAGAAGATCTCCAGCGTCCAGGACATCATGCCTGTTCTCGAGGCTGTCCAGCGCGCCGGCCGTGGCCTGCTCATCATCGCTGAGGACATCGACGGCGAGGCTCTGCCGACCCTGGTCCTCAACAAGATCCGTGGCGCTCTTAACGTCTGCGCCGTCAAGGCCCCGGGCTACGGCGATCGCCGCAAGCGCATCCTCGAGGACATCGCCGTCCTCACCGGTGGCCAGGCCGCTCTGGACGAGCTGGGCGTGAAGGTCGCTGACATCACCGCCGATATGCTCGGTACCGCTAAGTCCGTCACCATCTCCAAGGACAACACCGTCGTCGTCGGCGGCGCTGGCTCCAAGGAGGCCATCGACGCCCGCATCGCTCAGATTAAGGGCGAGATGGAGAACACCACCTCTGACTTCGACCGTGAGAAGCTCCAGGAGCGCCTGGCCAAGCTCTCCGGTGGCGTTGCCGTCATCAAGGTCGGCGCTGCTACCGAGTCCGAGCTCAAGGAGATCAAGCACCGCGTCGAGGATGCCCTGCAGGCTACCCGCGCTGCTGTCGAGGAGGGCATCGTCGCCGGCGGCGGCGTCGCCTTCATGGACGCCGCTCCTGCGCTCGATGCTGTCGAGATCGACGACCCCGAGGAGAAGATTGGCGTCGACATCGTCAAGAAGGCTCTGACCGCTCCGGTCGCTACCATCGCCAAGAACGCTGGCTTTGAGGGCGCTGTCGTGGTCGACAAGGTTGCCGAGCTGCCCGCCGGCCAGGGTCTCAACTCTGCCAACGGCGAGTGGGGCGACATGATCGAGATGGGCGTCCTCGACCCCGTCAAGGTCAGCCGCGTCACCCTGCAGAACGCTGCTTCTGTCGCCAGCCTGATCCTCATCACCGAGGCCACCGTCTCCGATGTGCCCAAGAACACTCAGCTTGAGGACGCTATCGCTGCTGCCACCGCTGGTCAGCAGGGCGGCGGTATGTACTAAGGCCGACAAGGTCTAGAACTCCCACCGGGAATCCGGGGGCGTGACGGGGGTTTCTCTCCGGAACGTCCTCGGACATGCAAAGAGGCTCCGCATCGCGCTTCGCGCTGCGGAGCCTCTTTGCGTCCTGCGGAATGTTCCGGAGAGAAACCCCCGTCACGCCCCCGGATTCCCTGCGTTTACGGCCTTGAGGTCGACATGGGCGGAGGTCGTGGCTGATAGGGATACGTGTCCCGGTTGCTGTTTCGCGCTTTGCGCGAAAGGCGCACCACTTTGGCGTGAACGGAGAACGTGGTTGCTGCGGCAACTGGTCCCCGTCAGAAATTACCCGTGGCATACTTGCGCGAAAGCCTGCTGGTGCTACACTTGCAATTGCTGTTTCAGGGCGGGGTGGAATTCCCCACTGGCGGTAAATCGGGCGGTGCCAAAGGGGTACCGTGGCGCAGGCGAGATGCCTGTGACCGAGCCGATGAGTCCGCGACCCGTGTGTGCGTTGGTTCGTATGCCGGCTGAACTGGTGAGATTCCAGTACCAACGGTTAGAGTCCGGATGAAAGAGGCAGGTGATCTTATGTCTGAACAGTCGCAGCATATCCATTTTGAGAACACGAATAGGTGGAGCACCAAACAGCTCGTTACCATGGCGTTGATGTGCGCCTTGGGAGCACTGTTTATGTATGTGCAGCTGCCCATCCTTCCCTCGGCGCCGTTTTTGACGTATGACCCGTCGCTGGTGCCGGCGATGGTGTGTGGATTTTCGTATGGCCCTGGCGCCGGTACCGCTGTTGCCGCTATGGCGATCGTTATCCATGCGCTTACCACGGGCGATTGGGTCGGCGCACTTATGAACTTGGTTGCTACGCTGGGCTTTATTCTGCCCGCGGCGATCGTCTACCAAAAGATGCACACCTACAAGGGTGCCGTGATTGGCCTGGCGCTCGGCGTCATTGCCGCTACGGCGCTGTCCATGGTCGCGAACCTGACCATCGGCGTTTGGTTCTGGTATGGCTCGGCCGATGTGATTCTGCCGCTCATGCTTCCCGCCGTGCTGCCGTTCAACCTCATCAAGACCGTGCTCAACTCGGTGTTGACGCTGGCGGTGTACAAGGCGGTCTCCAACCTCATCACGCCCAAGAAGGACCAGGTCAAAGGCCGCGCATGATTGAATGTCGGGGCGTTTCCTTTAGCTATGACGGTGCCGTACCGGCGCTCGACGGCGTCGATCTGAATATCGAGGACGGCGAGTATTTCTGCATCCTCGGTGGCAATGGGTCGGGCAAGTCGACGTTTGCCAAGCATCTGAATGCACTGTTGCAGCCCGATGTGGGCACGGTACGCATCAACGGCATGGATGCGTCCGACCCCGAGCTGGTCTACGACATTCGTTCGACCGCGGGCATGGTGTTCCAGAATCCCGATGATCAGCTGGTGGCAACGCTTGTCGAAGATGACGTTGCGTTTGGTCCCGAAAACCTTGGCGTGCCATCGGCGCAAATTGCGCAGCGCGTACGTGAGGCGCTGAAGGGCGTGGGCCTGGTGGGCTTTGAGCGCCACGAGACCCATGCGCTTTCGGGTGGCCAAAAGCAACGCGTGGCGCTTGCCGGCGTGCTTGCCATGGAACCGCGCGTTCTCATTTTGGACGAGGCTTCCTCGATGCTCGATCCGCGTGGACGTAAGGGCCTCATGAAGGCTTGCCGCGCGTTGCACGCTCGCGGTATGACCATCGTGATGATTACGCACTTTATGGAAGAAGCCGCCGAGGCCGATCGTGTCGCGGTGTTTCGGGCGGGGCACGTTGCCATGCTCGGTACGCCCGAGGAAATTTTGACGCGGGCGGATGAGCTTGCGCAGCTCAACCTGGATATGCCGGAGTCGTGTCGTCTGGGCATGGCGCTTCGTACGAAGGGCGTGCCTGTTCATGCGCAGGTGCGCGAGGTGGATATGGTCGCTGAGATTGCGCAGGCTTATGCCGAGCGAAGTGGGGCAGACACCGCGGGACAGTCTTCCGCATCCCAGTTGGAAATCGCTGACGGCACTGTTCCGGTAGACAACGAGGACAACGCGTCGGAGCCCGTCATCGAACTATCCCATGTTTCGTACAGTTATTCGCTCAGTCCGCGCGAGCGCCACCGCTGGCACAAGCGCTCGGCCACTGCGGACAAATCGAACAAACAGGCTCTCTGGGGAAACGACCCCAGCAGCCCGTGGGCGCTGCGCGATGTATCGCTGACGGTGCGTCGCGGCGAGTTCCTGGGCTTGGCAGGTCATACCGGTTCGGGTAAGTCGACGCTGGTCCAGCATCTCAACGGTTTGATTCGCCCCCAGGAGGGATCCGTTCGCGCGCTGGGGCTCGATCTGTCAAACAAGAAAGACGCCGCCGCGGTTAAGGCCAAGGTCGGCGTGGTGTTTCAATATCTTGAGCGTCAGCTGTTTGCCGAAACCGTGGCGCAGGACGTGGCGTTTGGTCCGCATAACCTTGGCTTGCCGCAAGATGAAGTCGACCGTCGTGTCGAGTCATCGCTCTCGCGCGTGGGCCTCGACCTTTCCACGGTCGGCGACAAGAGTCCCTTTGAGCTTTCGGGCGGTCAGCAACGGCGCGTGGCATTCGCCGGCGTGCTCGCCATGGAACCTGAGGTGCTGGTGCTCGATGAACCCATGGCGGGGCTCGACCCGGCTGCGCGCAGGGATTTCTTAGGGCTCATCGATCGACTCCATCGCGAGGGCCTGACCGTTGTCATGGTTTCGCACAGCATGGATGACCTGGCCAATTGCTGCGACCGCATCGTCGTGATGAACGAGGGCGCGGTGTTTGCCGAGGGCACGCCCGCTCAGGTTTTTGCGCATGCGGATGAGCTTAAATCAATCGGCTTGGGTGTTCCCGCTGCCCAGCGCACGGCGCTGGCGCTTGCGAAGGCAGGCGTGCCGCTGCGCTTTGACGGCCTCTATACGGTTGAGTCGCTGGCAGACGAGTTGGTAGACCTGCTAATCGGTCGCTCGGGCGGTCCTTCTAACGTCGCGGACATTGCTAATTCCAAGACGGTCGCGCGAGAGGAGGGCTGCTGATGGAGGCGTTTTCGTTTGGCAGCTACTATCCCGGCGATAGTGCAATCCACCGCCTGGACCCGCGAACCAAGTTGCTCTTGGGCTTTGTGTTTCTGATCACGACGCTCACGGTCAGTGGCTTCCGCGGACTGGCCCCGGTCGCAATTTTCGTTGTGCTGACCTATGCCGTGTCTCGGGTGCCGGTTCGTCGCGTTCTGTCGTCGATGGCGCCGCTGCTGGCAATCGTCGTCGTGGTCGCGGTGCTCAACCTGTTTTCCGACCAGAGCGGGCGCATCCTGTGGCAGCTCGGCTTTCTGCAGATAAGCGAGGGCTCGCTGCGTTCTGCCGCCTTTATGGCGTGCCGCCTGAGCTTGATGATGGCCGGCATGAGCGCCATTACGCTCACCACACCGACACTCGACCTCACCGCGGGCTTTGAGCGCCTGCTCGCGCCGTTTGCGCGTGTGGGACTTCCTGCGCACGAGCTCGGCATGATTATGGGTATCGCGCTGCGCTTTATGCCGCAGTTTGCCACCGAGATGAAGCAGACGGCGGACGCGCAGGCAAGCCGCGGTGCACGCGTGACGGGAGGCCCGCTCGGCGGCGTGCGTATGCTCGGCAGTGTGGCGATTCCGCTGTTCACGGGCGTGTTCCGCCATGCCGAGACGCTGTCTGCTGCCATGGATGCACGCTGCTATCACGGCGAGCAGGGCCGCACGCGCCTGCATGCGCTTGCATTTCGCCGCGGGGATGCGCTGGCTGCGGTGGTGACGGCGCTGCTGCTCGCGTGTGTCATCGTCATCAACCTTCAACTTGTTTAGGCGCGATTCGAGCGCAAGAAAGGGGTCCCTATGACCGACAACGACCGCACGGCTCAGCTTGAGCGCGCCTGTTCGTATCTCAGGCGCATTCCGGCGTGGTATCTGGCCACGACCGATGCAAGTGACGGGCATCAGCCTCGCGTGAGGCCGTTTTCGTTTACCATGGTCGATGACGGTAAGTTGTGGTTTTGCACGTCGCGCGACAAGGACGTGTGGGCGGAGCTGAGCGCGAATCCCAAGTTTGAGCTCTCGGGCTGGAAGCCGGGGGAATGTTGGATCGTATTGACCGGCGAAGCCGCACTTGAGGACGACGCAGTTGCGAGCGACAAGGTGCGTCAAGCGGGTTTTAAGCACATGGTGGGCATTGGCGAGGAACACGAGAGTGCCAACGACGGCCGCCTTGCTTTCTTTTCGGTCCGCAACATTGCCGCGCGCTTCTGTGATATCGACGGCAGCGAGGAGCGCCTGGAGCTCTAGCGCGTCTCAAATTAACTACCCGTTCTGAATTAGCTAATGCCAGGAGGACACATGGACGGATTGAATACGGTGTTGGAGTATCTGATGTCAGTGCCGGCATGGTATTTGGCGACGAGCGTGGACGGACAGCCGCATGTGCGTCCGTTTTCGTTTGCGCAGATCCAGGACGGCAAGTTGTGGTTTGTAACGGCGCGCACCAAAGATGTGTGGCAGGAGCTGCTGCAAAATCAGCGCTTTGAGGGCACGAGTTGGTGGCCGGGCCATGGCTGGCTCATCTTGCGCGGGCGTGCCGGCTTGGATGACCGGGCTTTAGACAAAATGCGCGAAGCCGGGTGGAAGCATCTAGAGCGCCTGGGCGAGCACTATGAGGGGCCTAACGACCCCACGCTCGTCTTCTTTAGCGTCGAGGATCCCGAGGCTTTTATCTGCAATCACGACGAATGGGTGCCGGTCGAGCTCTAGCCGGCTGGCTCATCCTAACAACTTGGTTTTCGCATGGGCGGGCCCCGTATTGCCCGGTGCCGTTAGGAGCGCCGGTCAATACGGGGCCCGCTCCATTTGTCAATTCCTTCAAGCGAATGTGTCGGGATTGTTTCAATGCATGAATATGCAAGCCATTTACGTGTTCATGCATCTTTTGGTGCTAAAGTTTCAACCCACTTCATAACAACCACTGCGAAATGCGCATCGGTGCATAAATCGCAGACAAGGAGTCTGATATGTCTTTGAAGGTTGGAATCGTCGGCGCGGCTGGATATGCCGGCGCCGAACTCATTCGCCTCGTGCTTGGCCATCCCGAGTTTGAACTTGTCGCCATTACGTCCAACGCCGATGCCGGCCAGCCGCTGTCCGCGGTGTATCCGAGCTTTGCTGGCGTGAGCGATCTGGTTTTCACCACGCATGACGCCCCCGAGCTTAAATCCTGCGACGCCGTCTTCTTGGCCGTGCCGCACACGGCTGCCATGGCACAGGTGCCCGCACTGCTTGCATCTGGCGTCTCCTGCTTCGATCTTTCGGCCGATTACCGTCTGAGCGACGCGTCTGTCTTTGAGGCATGGTATGCCGCCGAGCACACGAGCCCCGAGTTGCTCAAGACCCGCGCTTTCGGCCTGCCCGAGCTGTTCTGCCAGGACTTAGAGACCGCTGCTTCCAGCCATGCCGCTGGCAGGCCCGTGTTGGTCGCCTGCGCCGGTTGCTATCCCACCGCAACGAGCCTTGCTGCCGCTCCCGCCGTGCGCGCCGACTGGGTTGCCCAGAGCGGCCCCGTAATCGTCGATGCCATTAGCGGCGTGACGGGTGCCGGTAAGTCCTGCAACGCCCGCACCCACTTTTGCAGCGCGGACGAGAACCTGGAAGCCTATGGCGTGGGTAAACATCGTCATACGCCCGAGATTGAGCAAATCCTTGGCTTAACCGATCGCGTCGTCTTTACCCCGCATCTGGCACCGCTCAAGCGCGGCCTGCTCTCCACGGTGACGATGCCGCTTACGCCGCAGGCTATCGATACCTTGACCCTTGAGGACGTTGTCGACTATTACAAGCAGTTCTACGCTGGACGCACCTTTGTGCGTGTGCTCGACGCCGGCCAGCAGCCCAAGACGGCTTCGGTCGTCGGAACCAACGCCGCCCAGATTGGCCTCGCGCTCAACAAGCGCGCGGGCGTGCTGGTGGCGACGGGCGCCATCGACAATCTGTGCAAGGGCGCTGCGGGCCAAGCGGTCCAGTGTGCCAATATCGTCTTTGGCTTTGACGAGCGACGAGGCTTGCCCACAGTGGCGTGCCCGGTGTAGCACATTCGATTGTTAACGATTTGGTAGTCGGGCATCGAGTGGGGCGCCACTCTTAAGCTGGTCTCATGATTACGACTGGCATGGCGCACCAACCGATGTCCGTTTTTTGTTTGACATAAGGAGTCATAAAGACGATGAATACCGAGCTGTTTGATATCAAGATTCGCGCCGTCGAGGGCGGCGTTACGGCTGCGGCTGGTTTTAAGGCTGCGGGCATCCATGCTGGGTTCCGCAAGAACCCCGAGCGTCTGGATTACGCGCTCGTCGTGCCCGATAAACCCTGTCCCGGTGCCGGCGTGTTTTCCACCAATCGCTTTTGCGCGGCGCCCGTGCAGGTGAGCCGTGCCAACCTGGGCGGTGCCGACAAGGGTTACGGAATCATCGCCGGCGTTTCGGTCAACTCTGGCAATGCCAACGCCGCCACGGGTGAGACCGGCCTTGCATGCGCGCGCGAGACGTGCAGCATCGCATCGCAGGTCATCGGCTGCGAGCCCCAGCAGATTCTGGTTGCCTCCACGGGTGTGATTGGCCAGATTCTGCCGATCGACACGTTTGAGACCGCCATTCCTGCTGCCTACGAGGCGCTCTCCGCCCACGGTGGCGCCGATGCCGCTCGCGCCATCATGACGACCGACACGCACTCCAAGGAGTACGCCGTGTCCTACGTCAGCGAGGCTGCGGGTCATGCGGGCAATGTCTATACGGTGGGCGGAATGTGCAAGGGCTCGGGCATGATCATGCCCAACATGGCCACCATGATCGCAGTTATCACCACCGATGCCCCCGTCGAGCCGGCGGCACTTCATGCCCTGCTGCTCTCGACCGTCAAGCAGACCTTTAACAAGGTAACGGTCGATTCCGACACCTCGACCAACGACACCTGCATCATGCTTGCCTCCGGCGCCGCTGCCGCAGATGCCGAGCCCATCGTCAAGGGTTCCGATGCCTTTGACGAGCTGGCATTTGCCGTGCACGAGGTGTGCGAGAGCCTGGCGCGCAACATCGCCGCCGATGGTGAGGGCGCATCCAAGCTTGTTACGGTCAACGTTACCGGCGCCGTGAACGACGAGGAGGCCGATATCGCCGCCCGTGCCGTTGCCAACTCGCCGCTCGTTAAGACCTGCATCGCCGGCCACGACTGCAACTGGGGTCGCGTTGCTATGGCGCTTGGCAAGTGCGGCGTTAAGTTTAATCAGGAAGACGTTTCCATCGACATGATGGGCATGCCTGTCTGTCGCGACGGTCTGACTGTTCCCTTTGATGAGGACGAGGCTCTACGACGTTTCGAGGCGCCCGAGATCGTGATCTCGGCCGACTTGGGCGCAGGCGACGCGGCAACGACCGTGTGGACCTGCGACCTCACGCATGAGTACATCTCCATCAACGGCGACTACCGTTCCTAGATTCCGGGCACGCTGCGCATCTTGCCGCGATTGCGGACAGCGGAGCGCGGCGCGATAACGATACGAAAGACGAGGCAGATTATGAAATTCGCACGCGATTGTCGTTCGAGCGAATCCAACGAAGCAACCGCGCAGCTGCTGTTCGAAGCGCTGCCGTGGATTAAGAACCTGACCGGCAAGACGGTTGTTATCAAATATGGCGGAGCCGCCATGGTTGATGAGCAGCTGCGCCGCGACGTGATGAGCGACATCGTTTTGCTCAAGATCATCGGTATGCGCCCCGTCATCGTGCATGGCGGCGGCAAGGCTATCAACGAGGCGCTGAGCCATTACGATATTCCCGTCGAGTTTAAGAACGGCCAGCGCGTGACCACGCCGGCGACTATGGATATCGTACGCGAGGTGCTGGGCGGCAAGGTCAACCAGGAGCTGGTTGCTGCCATCAACCACCACGGCAACCTGGCCGTGGGCGTGTCGGGCAGCGATGCCGGCACGCTCATCGCCGAGCCGCTCGACCCCGAGCTCGGTCGCGTGGGCAAAGTGACGCACGTCAACACCGACTATATCGAGCGCTTACTCGATAGCGAGTACATCCCCGTCATCGCTACCGTCGCGGCGGGGGAGGACGGCGGATTCTTCAACATCAATGCCGACACCGCTGCTGGTGCCGTTGCGGCGGCGCTTCATGCGCATAAGGCGATCTTTTTGACCGACGTCGATGGCCTGTACAAGGACTTTAGCGATAAGGATTCGCTTATCTCTAACCTAACGCTCGACGAGGTTAACGAGATGCTCTACGGCGGGGAGGTCGATAAGGGCATGATTCCCAAGCTGCGTGCGGCCGTCGATGCGCTTGCCGGCGGCGTATTTCGTGCCCACATCATTAACGGTACCACGCCGCATTCTCTGCTCCTGGAGCTGCTGACCGATGCCGGCGTCGGTACCGTGATCCATTCCACCGAGACGGCCTACGAGTTCGATACGCACCCGCACCCGCTTTCGACCTTTGCGGCGCGCCTGACCGAGAACCTCGACGAGGTCGAGAAGCTTCAGACGGTCTAGCTGACCCGCAGCCGCCCCATTCCTGCACCCATAGCCCCGCGCCGTCTGGCGCCCAACGAAAGGCATCCCATGTCACTTGCAGCTCAGCAATCGCTTGAATCCCATTACGTTATGCATACCTTTGGCCGCTCTCCGGTCGAGTTTGTCGAGGGTCACGGCATGAAGCTCACCGGCGACGATGGCCGTGAGTACCTCGACTTTCTTGCCGGCATCGGCGTGTGCAGCCTAGGTCATGGCAACCTGGCTGTGCTCTCGGCGCTCGAGGCGCAGACCAAAAAGCTCATGCATGTCTCTAATTACTTCTACATTGAGCAGCGCGGACAGGTCGCGGCGCTGCTGTCCAAGCTTGCTAACGACGACGTAGATGGTGCGCGCGTGCTTGCCGATGCTATTGCCGCCGGCGATGAGACCACGGCAGCTGCTCTTGGTGCCCCGGCTGCGGGCGAGCAGGTGTGGGAGACGTTCTTTGCCAACTCCGGCGCCGAGGCCAACGAGGGCTCGATGAAGCTTGCGCGCCTGTACGCCAAGCGTGCCGGTAATGGCGGCAACACTATCGTGTGCATGCGCGGCGGCTTCCACGGCCGTACGCTCGAGACTATTGCGGCCACCATGCAGGATTGGCTGCAGGACAGTTTCCGCCCGCTGCCGGGTGGCTTTGTGGCCTGCACGCCCAACGATGTCGATGAACTGCGTGCAATCTTTAAGCAGCTGGGGAGCGAGATTTGTGCCGTGATGCTCGAGCCGATCCAGGGTGAGAGTGGCGTGCACCCCATGACCGAGGAGTTTATGGCTACGGCGCGCGACTTGGCGCACGAGGTGGGTGCCGTGCTTATCGCCGACGAGGTCCAGTGCGGTATCTTCCGCACGGGTAAGCCGTTTGCGTTCCAGACCTATGGCGTGGAGCCCGACATCATGAGCCTTGCCAAGGGCATTGCCGACGGCGTGCCCATGGGTGCCGTCGTGGCAAAGAAGGAGATTGCCGACGTGTTTAAGCCGGGCGACCACGGCTCGACCTTTGGCGGTAGCTGCTTGGCCATCGCGGCGTGTGCCGCGACGCTCTCCGCGCTCGTGCGCGGCGATTATGCCGACCATGCTGCCAAGGTGGGCGCCTATATGGAGGCAAAGCTCGCCAAGCTGCCGCACGTGACCGAGGTACGTGGCCGCGGCTTGATGCTCGGCTGTGATTTGGATGATGCCGCGGGCGACGCGCATGATGTTGTTGCCCGCGCGCTGGCCGCCGGTGCCGTGATCAACGCTACGGGTGCGCATACGCTGCGTTTCCTGCCGCCACTTGTCTGCGAGGAAGCCGACGTGGACAGCCTGATCGAGATACTGTCGGGTGTTTTGGGCTAACGCGGCGCAATAACTCAATTTTGACCGGGTTCCGGACTGCGGACGTGCCCTATGCGGCATGATTCAGCGGTCTGGAACCCGTTTTGCCTTAGATTTGCTAAGGCAGGGAGACCTGCTGGTCAAAAAACATCAAATATGAGTACTGCTACCGATTTGATAGCAGCAATTTTGGACTAATAAGGCCAGATAGCAAGTCAAAATGGCGATGAAAGCACGATTTTGATCCAACTGTTAGTACTTATAATGGACATATGTTGCGTAACTAAAGCAAATACTATCTTTTTATATGTTGCAAACAAAGTAGCAGTACTCATTTTTGCCATTTTTTGACCACGGCCTTTGCGATAGATGTGCTGGCGGGTTCGAATCCCTCTGCGATGGGCCCAAAAAAGAAAGGCCCCCATTGCTGGGAGCCTATCAAATCAGTGGTGGGCGATGAGGGATGTCCGCGTGCGGCTGGCGCCGCCCGCTTCCGCTTCGGGCCTGCGGCCCTCGCGTGCTGCGCTGGAAAACGCTTCGCGTTTCCTCAGCTCCGCACCCTGGCGGGTTCGAATCCCATGAAATGGGCGCAAACAAAACGGTCCCCTTGCGAGGACCGTTTCCAATTCAGTGGTGGGCGATGAGGGATGTCGCGTGCGGCTTCGCCGCCCGCTCTCGCTTCGGGCCTGCGGCCCTCGCGTGCTGCGCTGGAAAACGCTTGCGCGTTTCCTCAGCTCCGCACCCTGTCGGGTTCGAATCCCATGCGCTGGGCCCAAAAAAGAAAGGCTCCCATTGCTGGGAGCCTATCAAATCAGTGGTGGGCGATGAGGGATTCGAACCCCCAGCCTTGTGCGTGTAAAGCACCTGCGCTAACCGTTGCGCCAATCGCCCGTGCGGAGAGAGTATAGCAAAACAATCGCCCCATTCACCTCATATCCATTAAAGGTAACTCGCGCGTGTCACAGCGGAGCTGATTCAGTTGAGATTGCCTGAACATTCCGCCCCTCTTTACGCCCTCGGGTATACTCAAAAGCTACTGATTCGATTTGATGCCCAGCAACAGCAGAGGGGATAGTATATGTGCGGTTTTGTCGGTTTTGTCGGTGGGACGGATAACCAATCCGAGGTGCTCACCAAGATGATGGACCGCATCGTCCATCGCGGTCCCGACATGGGCGGTCAGTTTATCGACGGCCGCGTTGCCCTGGGCTTCCGCCGCCTGTCGATCCTCGACCTGACCGAGGCCGGCGCTCAGCCCATGGCCAACGAGGACGGCAGCGTCGTCATTGTCTTTAACGGCGAGATCTACAACTTCCAAGAACTCCGTTCCGAGCTCGAGGCCAAGGGCTACAAGTTCCACTGCGGCGCCGACACCGAGAGCCTCCTGCACGGCTACGAGGAGTGGGGCGAGGCCGTTCTCGATCGCCTGCGCGGTATGTACGCCTTCGTCATCTGGGACAAAAAGAAGAACAAGCTTTTTGGCGCCCGCGACATCTTTGGCATCAAGCCGCTCTACTACTATCCCATGGCCGATGCGGGCGACGGCGCTCCGGGCGTGCTCTTTGGTTCCGAGATCAAGAGCTTCCTGGACTACCCGCACTTCCACAAGGCGGTCAACAAAAAGGCTCTGCGTCCGTACATGACGCTGCAGTATTCGGCAACCGAGGAGACCTTCTTCGAGGGTGTCTACAAGCTGCCGCCGGCGCACTACTTTACCGTCGATATCCCGACCGGCAAGATGAACATCGAGCGTTACTGGGATTGCGATTACTCTGCCGTCGAGAAGCCGTTCGAAGAGTATGTCGATGAGCTGGACGAGGTCGTGCACGAGAGCGTCGAGGCCCATCGCATCGCCGACGTCAAGGTCGCGTCGTTCCTCTCCGGTGGCGTCGACTCCAGCTACATCGCCGCTTGCCTCATGCCCGACAAGACCTTCTCGGTGGGCTTTGACTACAAGAACTTCAACGAGACCAACTACGCCAAGGAGCTTTCCGATAAGCTCGGCGTCGAAAACGTTCGCAAGATGATTACCGCCGACGAGTTCTTCGGTGCGCTCGAGGACATCCAGTATCACATGGACGAGCCGCAGTCCAACCTGTCTTCCGTGCCGCTGTGGTTCTTGGCCGAGATGGCCCGCAAGGACGTCACCGTGGTGCTTTCGGGCGAAGGCGCCGACGAACTCTTTGGCGGCTACGCCTACTACGAGGATACGGTCCCGGTGCGCAAGTACAAAAAGATGGTGCCGCTGCCCGTCCGTCGCGCGCTCGGTAACCTGGCGCTGCATATGCCGTACTTCAAGGGACATAACTTCCTGGTCAAGGGTGCCGAGATCCCCGAGAAGTCGTTCCTGGGACAGGCTCTGGTATGGCCGGAGCGCGAGGTCGACGACGTGCTCAAGCCCGAGTACAACACCGGCGATGGTGCCTTCGAGCTTGCCGCTCCCATCTATGCGCGCGTGAAGGGTCAGCCCGAGCTGGTCAAGAAGCAGTACCTGGACATGAACATGTGGCTCCCGGGCGACATTCTGCTCAAGGCCGACAAGATGTGCATGGCACACTCACTGGAGCTGCGCGTGCCCTTCCTGGACCGCAAAGTCATGGAGTTCGCCGAGCACATTCCCGACCGCTACCGCATCAACGAGAACGGCAACAAACAGGTACTCCGCCACGCTGCCAACAAGTCGCTGCCCGATGAGTGGGCCACCCGTCCCAAGGTGGGCTTCCCGGTGCCGATTGTCTACTGGCTGCGCGAGCAAAAGTGGTACGACTATGTCAAGGAGTACTTCACCGCGCCGTGGGCAAGCGAGTTCTTCGATACCGACGAACTCATGCACCTGCTCGATCTGCACTTTGCGGGCAAGGGCGATTTCCAGCGCAAGATCTATACGCCGCTCGTGTTCTTGGTGTGGTACAAGCGCTTCTTTATCGACGAGGACCAGCCCGCTGTTCAGGCTGCCTAGCCTCGGCTGACGAACGCCTGCGCGTAACGGCTCCTCCGGGAGCCGTTTTTGCGTGGGTGCGTTTCAGTTACTATAAAACCGTCCCTGCCAAATGGCTGAGAAAGGTGAAAGATGCACCATTCGGATTCCGCGACCGTGACCACGGTCGATACGCTTGCCAAGCTTCTCGATGTGTGCGGCGAGCTGCGCGCATCAGAGCAGGTTGACGAGCGTGCCGTGACCGGCTGCTCGTTTGATTCGCGCGCGGTCTCGGCAGGTGACGTGTTCTTCTGCAAAGGTGCTGCCTTTAAGCCCGCGTTTTTGAGCATGGCGCTCGATGCGGGCGCCGTCGCATTTGTGTGCGAGGAGTCACTGGTCGAGTCTCTGGAGCCGCTGGCGCAGGAGAGCGGTGCTGCGATGCTGGTTGTTGATAGCGTTCGCACGGCCATGGCCCTGTTGCCGCCGGAGGTCTACGACCGTCCCGACCACGACGTCAAGATCGTGGGTATCACCGGTACCAAGGGAAAGACCACGGCCGCTTTTATGCTCCAGTCGATTATCAAAGCGGCGGGCGAGTCCTGCGGCATGATCGGCTCGGTGAGTACCGACGATGGCATCGAGTGCTACGAGAGCACCAATACTACGCCCGAGGCCCCCGAGGTCTGGCGCCATATCGCCAACTGCCGCACGTCCGGTCGCCAGTCCATGGTCATGGAGGTTTCGAGCCAGGCGCTCAAGTACCAACGCGTCGAGAATCTGCCGTTTGACGTGGCGTGCTTCCTCAACATCGGCCGCGACCACATCTCGCCGATCGAACACCCCACGTTTGAGGATTATTTTGAGAGCAAACTCAGGATCTTTGACCAGGCAAAGACCGCCGTGGTGAATCTAGGCACCGAAGAGGTTGACCGTGTGCTAGAGGCAGCGTCGACGGCCGAGCGCTTGGTGACCGTTGGCGTCGAGCATCCCGAGGCAAGTCTGTGGGCGAGCGACGTACGCATGGTCGGCTTTAGCATCGAGTTCAACTTGCATGGCTTGTGTGCCGACGAGTCCGAGGCGGGGGAGAAGGTCCTGCTGGGTATCGCGGGCGACTTTAACGTGGAGAACGCGCTGGTCGCTATCGCCGCTGCGCGCGAGATCGGCATCGGTATCGATGCCATCAAGAAGGGCCTCTCAAAACTGCGTGTGCCGGGCCGTATGGAGGTCGTGGAGTCGAAGGACGGCCGCGTGATTTGTGTCGTCGACTACGCGCACAACCAGCTTTCGTTCCGCTCGCTTTTCTCGTCGGTCAAGCGCGCGTTTCCCGCTAGTCCGGTCATTGCGGTGTTTGGCGCTGCCGGCGGCAAGGCGCAGGAGCGCCGCGAGCAGCTTCCGCGCGAGGCCGCACCGTATTCCGACCTGATGATCTTTGCCAATGAGGACCCGGCTCACGAGGACCCGATGAAGGTCTGTCGCGAGCTTGCCGAGCATGTTCCCGACGATACGCCGAACAAGATCATCCTCGACCGCGAAGCCGCTGTGCATGCGGCGTTCAAGGCGGCGCGCGAGGAGTACGTCAACCCCGATGCTCCCACCATTGTCTTGCTGCTGGCAAAGGGTGACGAGGAGCTCATGCACGTGGGCGACGAGTTCGTGCCCATCGAGAGCGACCTTTCGCTGGCCAATCGCCTGATCGATGTTACCCAGTTTGACTAATGAACCATGATGGCGGCGGCGCCCTGAGTGCGCTGTCGCCATAAGCGTGTTCCCTCAATCAAAACATGCCGTCCAAGTCCAAACCCTTCTACGTAAACGGAGTAACCATGTCCCACAATACCCTGCCGACCGTCGCTGAGCTTTCGGGCGAGATGCGCGAGCGCTTGGCCAAGGTCAAGTACGTCTTTACCGACCTGGATGCCACGATGCTCGCACCCGGCTCGTGCGTGCTGCGCGACAACGACGGCAACCCCTCGACCAAACTCGTCGAGGCCGTCGTGGCGCTCGCTCGCGCTGGTATTCAGGTGGTTCCCACCTCGGGCCGCAACCGTACCATGATCCACGAGGATGCGCGCGTGCTCGGCCTCAACTCCTACATCGGCGAGATGGGCGGCCTGGTCATGTACGACCTCAAAGCCAACGATTGGGAGTATCTGACCGGCGACATGCCCTACGACTCCTCTTGCGGCCTCACGCCGCACCAGGTGATCGAGCAGACCGGCGTGTGCGAGAAGATCCTCGCCCGCTGGCCGCACAAGATCGAGTATCACAACGACATGTCGACCGGCTACAAGTACCGTGAGGTCACCGTCGGCATGCGCGGCGATGTGCCCGACGATGAGGTTCAGGCCATCCTGGACGAGGCCGGCTGCGGTCTGATCTGGGCTTGCAACGGCCATCTGACTCACCTGTCCAAGCCGACGACGCTCGAGCTCGATCGCGTCGAGGACGGTCGCGCATTCAACATCAACCCCGCGGGCCTCAACAAGGGCGTCGCTATTGCGCGCTTCTGCGAGCACCTAGGGATCGAGCGCGAGGAGACGTTGGCGCTCGGCGATTCCGAGTCCGATTTCTACATGGCCGATCACGTGGGCACGTTCTGCCTGGTCGAGAATGGCCTGACGAGCGCCGGCGCGCCCGAGTTCCTGGCTGCCTGCGAGAACGCTTTCGTTACGCGCGGCAAAATTGTCGACGGTTGGGCGGCGACGGCAGAGCTGCTGGTCGCGGCGCGTTCGTAGCGCGGCGTCGCCGCACGTGGACATGTCTTTTCGAGAGAGACTGGTGAGGTAATGTCCGATATCGAGAATCCGGCAGGCGACACGCGCCCGATTGGCGTGTTCGATTCTGGTTTGGGCGGTCTGACGGTTGCGCGCGCGATTGCGACGGCGTTGCCGCACGAGTCCGTCTACTACTTTGGTGACACCAAGCGCTGCCCCTACGGCACGCGCACCGAGGATGAAGTGCGCTCGTTTGCGCTGCAGGCGGGCCGCTGGCTATCGAGGCACGACGTTAAGATCATGGTCATCGCCTGCAACACGGCGACCGCCGCGGCCTTGCGTTTGGCTCAGCAAGTGCTCGACGTTCCCGTGATCGGCGTGATCGCCCCGGGCGCGCGCGCCGCCATCAACAGCACGCGTACGCGTCGCGTGGGCGTGCTCGCCACCAATCTCACCATTCGCTCGGGCGCCTACACGCGCGCCATCCAGGATTTGGATGCTGGTGTCGATGTGTATGGCTGCCCGGCTTCGAGCTTTGTCGAGGTCGTCGAGCACGAGCTCGCCTCGGGCGCGCATCTGCAGGAGCAGTGGCTCGAGAACGAGGATATTTTTGATACGCCAGCCGTTCGCGCGCTGGTGGGTGCCACGGTTGAGCCGCTGCGCGACCACGGTATCGATACCGTGGTGCTCGGCTGTACGCATTTTCCGCTGTTGGTGGGACCTATCCGCCATGCGCTGGGGCCTGGGGTGCGCGTCGTGAGTTCCGCCGAGGAGACCACACGCGAGCTGACCGATATCCTCACGCGCCGCGAGCAGCTGGCGGGCGACGCCGCCGAGCCGCAGCATCGTTTTGCCACGACGGCCGATAACATTGCCGAGTTTGCGGTGGCGGGCAGCTTTATCTTTGGTCAGCCGCTCAAGAGCATCGAACATATCGATATCGATGAGCTGAAATAGATGTAAGGCAGCCGTCAAGGCCTTCGCCACATCTTTTGCCGAAAGGATATTTCTATGGAGTACATGCAGGTCAACCGCGCTAACGGTCGCGCCGCCAACGAGTTGCGCCCCGTTAAGTTCACCCGTAGCGTCATGAAGCACGCCCACGGCTCGTGTTTGGCCGAGTTCGGCGACACGCGCGTGCTGTGCGCCGCCACTATCGAGGAGGGCGTGCCGGGCTGGCGAAAGGGAGCTAAGGCCGGCTGGGTGACCGCGGAATACGCCATGCTGCCGGCGTCGACCGGCAAACGTTGCAAACGCGAGCACGCCAACCGCAAGGGTCGCTCCATGGAGATCGAGCGCCTCATTGGCCGCAGCCTGCGTACCGTCGTCAACATGAAGGCGCTCGGCGAGTACACCGTCACCGTCGACTGCGATGTGATTCAGGCCGATGGCGGCACGCGTACAGCGAGCATCACCGGCGCCTGGGTGGCGCTGCACGACGCCCTCGCCATGTGGGTCGAGGCGGGAAAGATCGAGCGCATCCCGCTTATCGGCCAGGTGGCTGCCATCTCCATGGGCGTTGTCGACGGCAATACGCTGCTTGACCTCGATTATTCCGAGGACAGCCATGCCGAGGTCGACATGAACCTCGTCGCTACCGACACCGGTGAGATGATCGAGCTCCAGGGCACCGGCGAGCAGGCGCCCTTTGACCGCAAACGCCTCAACGCCCTGCTCGACCTGGGCGACAAAGGCATCGCCGAGCTCATCGAGCTCCAGCGCCAAGCCCTCGCCTAACCTGCCAAAAAGGGACAGGTTTATTTTGGTAGGTTTCATCTGCGGAGACGTCTAGACACAAGACTTCCGTTGATTGAGAGGGGAGAGGCAGAGGCCCTCGTCGCCCTCGGCGCGGCATTGCTATAGAGACAAGGAGGCCAGTTATGGCACTTGAGAAGATCGACATCGACACCCTCGACCCGGCGGCGACCATCGTCGTGGCAACCGGAAACGCTCATAAGCTCACCGAGATCGAGGCCATTTTGGGCAAGGTCATGCCCGAGGTGCGCTTTGTGGCGCTCGGCCAGCTGGGCGATTTTGAGGACCCCGAGGAAAACGGCACGACGTTTTTGGAGAACGCCATCATCAAGGCGCAGGCTGCCGTCGAGGAGACGGGGCTCATGGCCATTGCCGACGATTCGGGCTTGGTCGTTGATGCCCTGGACGGCGAGCCGGGCGTGTATAGCGCGCGCTATGCGGGCGTGCATGGCGACGATGCCGCCAACAACGCCAAGCTGCTCGTTAACTTGGAAGGCGTGGCAGACGAGGATCGCACCGCGCGTTTTATGAGTGTCGTCGCGCTCATCGACACGGATGGTCTGGTCACCTATGGTGAGGGCGCCTGCGAGGGCGTTATCGCGCACGAGGGCCGCGGCGATCACGGCTTTGGCTACGACCCGCTGTTCCTGCCGGTCGACACGCCGGGCAAGACCATGGCCGAGCTGACGGCGGACGAGAAGAACGCCATCAGCCATCGATTCCATGCGCTCGAGCACCTATCCGCCAAACTGACGGGCGAGGAGTAGGCCGTGCGTGCGGTGGTGCAGCGCGTACTCAACGCCGGCGTGACGGTCGACGGCGAGTGCGTGGGCCGCATTGGACGCGGCTACCTGGTGCTGCTGGGTGTGGGCCATGGCGATACGCGTGCCGAGGCCGATAAGCTGTGGGGCAAGCTCCGCGGGCTGCGCATCAACGAGGACGAGAACGGCAAGACCAACTTGGCGCTTGCCGATGTCGACGGTGAGGTGCTCGTGGTGTCGCAGTTCACGCTGTTCGCTGACTGCCGCCACGGTCGCCGCCCATCGTTTACGGATGCCGGCGCGCCCGATGTTGCCAACGAGCTCTACGAGTACTTCCTGACGCTCGTTCGCCAAGATGTCGAACACGTGGCGCACGGCATTTTTGGCGCCGATATGAAAGTCGACTTGGTCAACGACGGCCCATTCACCATCGTCTTGGACACCGATAACCTTTAGGTTACGCGGTTTTACCAAACCGCGTAACAACTGGTCATGCGAGATTGTCGTCTGGTACGTATTCGAGACCGGGCTTTTTTAGCTACTTGCGTATGGCCACAACAGGGTGCTATAGTATTAGAGTTTTGTCTATCTTAGGGGTATTATCCCCTTTTTGAATTGCACCTTCTGGAGGCCCTGTTCATGGAAGAGATGGAAGTCAATCACGTCGACGACATCCACGAGAAGCTGACCGATATGGTGGGCGATCGCGTCAAGGTTAAGGCCAACATGGGCCGTACCCGCGTCGTCGAGCGCATGGGCACCATCAAGAGCGTCCACCCGGCCGTCTTCATTGTCGAGGTTGACGAGCGTCGTGGCCGCAAGTCGCGTCAGTCCTACCAGTATATCGATGTGCTCACCGGTCAGGTCGAGCTGTTCGACCCCGAGAGCGGCGAGCATATCTTTACCCCGCTCGGCAATCAGCTCGAGGAGCATTAACGGTGACCGATCGGTCCCTGACTCTTTCCGCGCCGGCAAAGATTAACCTCTACCTGGGGGTTCATACCGAGCGCGATGACCGCGGCTATCACAGGGTCGATTCCCTGATGGCGGCCGTCGGTCTTTCCGATACCGTGACGGTCACGCCGGCGCAGGCGCTGACCGTCCAGACGGTTCCGGCATCAGATTTTCCCATGCAAAAGAATACGGCGTATCGGGCTGCGGTTGCTATGGCCGAGCATTATGGTCGCGAGGCAAACATCTGCGTGACGATTGAGAAGCGCATTCCATTGTGCGCCGGCTTGGGCGGCCCCTCGACGGATGCGGCCGCGGTCATTGTCGCCTTGGCGGAGCTCTGGGGCATTGATCGCACCGACCCCGCGCTCGATGACATTGCGCGGGGCATTGGTGCCGATGTCCCGTTCTTTTTGCACGCGAGCCCTGCGTTTTACGTAGGTGGGGGAGACGTGCTGGCAACTGAATACTCCGCGCTGCCCGCGACGCCCGTTGTGCTGGTCAAGCCGCGGGAGGCGAGCGTTTCGACAATTGAAGCCTATCGACGTTTTGACGAGGCCCCGGTGCCTGCGGACAAGCCCGGCGCGATAGCTTCTGCCTTGCGTGCTGGTGATGCCGAGACGGCATATGCGCTCATCCATAACAACCTGGGTGTCATTTCCGCACAGATGGAGCCGCAGATTCAAACGGTCCTCGACTGGCTGCGTAAACAGGACGGAACCGTTGCTGTAGATGTGTGCGGATCGGGTGCCTGCTCGTTTGCCATTTGCGACACCGCTGCCACGGTCGAAAGGCTTGCCGATGCTGCCCAGCAAAATGGCTGGTGGGCCTGCGCGACTGAGCTTATTCCCAACACGGTTCAAATCGACGCGCCAAAGAAATAAAAATTTCTCTGGCACACGACGGAAATCTTTGTTACTATAGTCGAGCTAACGGGTTGTGGCTCAGTTTGGTAGAGCACTGCGTTCGGGACGCAGGGGTCGCTGGTTCAAATCCAGTCAACCCGACCAGAGCATGAGGAGGGACCGCTTCTTGCGGTCCCTTTTTTTAGCTAGTGTTGTGATACCGCGATACCCGCGGTATACTCATTCGAGCTTGTCTCGCTGTATTGTGGAGGTCTACATGTTTGGACTGAGGGCTCCTGAGCTCATCATTATTCTCGTCGTTGTCCTGATTATCTTCGGGCCCAAGAACCTGCCGAAGCTCGGCAAGTCCCTCGGCTCTACCGTCAAGAATATCCGTGAGGGTATGGAGGGCGACGATAAGGCCGAGACCAAGCAGGCCGAGGAGGTCGTGGTCGAGCAGTCCGAGGAGGACAAGGAGATCGCTGAGCTCGAGGCCAAGCTCGCTGCTGCCAAGAAGAAGCAGGCAGAGGACAGCGACGCGGACGCAGAGTAGTCCCATCCCTTTGGGGTGAGCACCTGACCGGCTTGCCCGCAGGCTAGCCGGTCTTTTTCGTTTTGTTGACAGTTGATTGTTTGATCAGAGTTGGGGAGATATCCGTATGGACGCAAGCCAGATCGTACTGACCGCTGAGGGCCGCCAGAAGCTCGTCGAGGAGCTCGCCTGGCGTGAGGGCGATTACGCCAAGGAGATCGTCGAGGACATCAAGGAAGCCCGCGCGTTCGGCGACCTTTCGGAGAACTCCGAGTACGACGCCGCTAAGGACAAGCAGGCCCAGAACGCCGCTCGTATCGCCGAGATCCAGGCCATCCTCGCCAACGCTCAGGTTGCTGCCACCACGGGCGACCTGACCGTCTCCATCGGTTCCACCGTTTCGCTGATTGATCCCAACGGCGAGGTCATGGAAGTCACGCTCGTCGGTACCACCGAGACCAACTCGCTCGAGCACAAGATTTCCAACGAGTCTCCGGTCGGTCACGCCATCATCGGTCACGGCGAGGGCGACTCCGTCGAGGTCGTTACGCCTTCCGGCAAGACTCGCGTCTACACCATCGCCAAGATCGCACGCTAGACCACGGTCCCGCGTAAAGGTATGTTTTCGCTCCCTGGGACCGAATCCTGGGGAGCGTTTTAGTTTGAGGAGCTAACTTATGGCAGAGAACCAGAACGCCGCCGATCAGGCATCGACGCTCAACGACGAGCGCGCCACCCGCCTGGCCAAGCGCGCCGCCCTGTTCGAGGCGGGCCAGAACCCCTATCCCGAGCACTCTGAGCTTGAGGACTACGTCGCCGATATCGAGACTAAGTACGCCGAGCTTGCCGATGGCGAGGACACCGAGGACGTCGTGAAGATCGCCGGCCGCGTGGTCGCCAAGCGCGGCCAGGGCAAGATAATGTTCATCGTCGTGCGCGATGCGACTGCCGAGATTCAGCTGTTCTGCCGCATCAACGACATGGACGAGGCTGCCTGGAATACGCTCAAGGCCCTCGACCTGGGCGACATCCTGGGCGTGACCGGCGTGGTCGTGCGCACCCAGCGCGGCCAGCTTTCCGTTGCCCCTAAGAGCGCGACCCTGCTTTCCAAGGCCGTTCGTCCACTGCCCGAGAAGTTCCACGGTCTTTCCGACAAGGAGACCCGCTATCGCCAGCGCTATGTTGACCTGATCGCCAACGACGACGTTCGCGAGACCTTCCGTAAGCGTTCGCAGATTCTCTCCACCTTCCGTCGCTTTATGGAGTCCGACGGCTACATGGAGGTCGAGACCCCCATCCTGCAGACCATCCAGGGTGGTGCCACGGCCAAGCCGTTCATTACCCACTTCAACGCGCTCGATCAGGAGTGCTACCTGCGTATTGCCACCGAGCTGCACCTCAAGCGCTGCATCGTCGGTGGTTTTGAGCGCGTGTTCGAGATCGGCCGCATCTTCCGTAACGAGGGCATGGACCTTACCCACAACCCCGAGTTCACCACGATGGAGGCCTACCGTGCCTTCTCCGACCTCGAGGGCATGAAGGCGCTCGCCCAGGGCGTCATTAAGGCGGCTAACAAGGCCATCGGTAACCCCGAGGTCATCGAGTACCAGGGCCAGACCATTGACCTTTCTGGTGAGTGGGCCAGCCGTCCCATGACCGACATCGTCTCCGACGTGCTCGGCAAGCAGGTCACCATCGACACGCCGGTCGAGGAGCTTGCTGCCGCCGCGCGCGAGAAGGGCCTGGAGATCAAGCCCGAGTGGACTGCCGGCAAGATCATCGCCGAGATTTACGATGAGCTGGGCGAGGACACCATCGTCAACCCGACCTTCGTGTGCGATTACCCCATCGAGGTCAGCCCGCTCGCTAAGCGTTTTGAGGACGACCCGCGTTTGACTCACCGCTTTGAGCTGGTCATCGCCGGCCACGAGTACGCCAACGCATTCTCCGAGCTCAACGACCCGGTCGACCAGGCTGAGCGCTTTGCTGCCCAGATGGCCGAGAAGGCCGGCGGCGACGATGAGGCTATGGAGTATGACGAGGACTACGTGCGCGCCCTCGAGTACGGTATGCCTCCCGCGGGCGGCATTGGCATTGGTATCGACCGCGTGGTCATGCTGCTCACCAACCAGGCTTCTATCCGCGACGTGCTGCTGTTCCCGCACATGAAGCCCGAGAAGGGTTTCCAGTCCGGTGCCGCTGCTGCCAAGGCTGCCGAGGCCGGCAACACCGCGAGTCCCTTCGTCAAGCCGCTCAAGCCCACGGTTGATTATTCCAAGATTGCCGTCGAGCCGCTGTTTGAGGAGTTCGTCGACTTTGATACCTTCTCCAAGAGCGACTTCCGTGCTGTGAAGGTCAAGGCATGCGAGGCCGTCAAGAAGTCCAAGAAGCTGCTGAACTTTACGCTCGACGACGGCACCGGCACCGACCGCACCATCCTCTCCGGTATTCACGCTTATTACGAGCCCGAGGACCTGGTTGGCAAGACCTTGCTCGCCATCACCAACCTGCCTCCGCGCAAGATGATGGGTATTCCCAGCTGCGGCATGCTGATCAGCGCTGTCCACGAGGAGGAGGGCGAGGAGCGCCTCAACCTGATCCAGCTCGACGCCTCCATTCCCGCCGGCGCAAAGATGTACTAACTTGTTACGCGGTTCTACGAACCGCGTAACGGCTCGACGCTGCGCGGGCCGCATTTGGACAATCTGACGTTCAACTTCAAGGGCGCGACCAGAAGGTCAGCGCCCTTTCGTTTCACGTCACCTTGTCTCAAATGCGGCCCGCTCGCTGACGTTGCCAATACATCGATGTAGTCATTGGGGACGTTCTTAAACGACTGCCCAACGGCTGTCGAGCACATGGCTCGCATGACAGTCGTCTCTTTTATGTTTCCTTTAGCCGTTGCTGCCTAGGATGGGGGTTAGTCGGTAGGAAGGGAGCGTCTATATGGACGACGCGAGCGAGCGTTCAATCGAAGAGGACATGCTCGATCAGTTCAATTACTTTGATGATGAGGACGAGGAGCTGATCGACCGTCGCGAGCCAGCGCCGCTTGATTCCTTTGATCTGGTCGATGAAGAGCCCGACGAGGACGAGGGCGAATCGGCGGAGCCCTCACAGCCTTCGCGCCTTGACTCGCTGCTTTCGAGAGCCCCCATGCACCACGGCGTTCGTGCCGGCGCGCTCCATATGAAAACTGACTGGCACCAGATCGTGACGGCAGGCGATGAGCTTGCCGTCGATGCGCCACTCACCGATAAGTCATCCATCATCTGCCGCACTGGCATGCTTATGCTGGCAAGCGGAACAGGTGCCTGGCGCGTGCGCGATACCATGAATCGTGTCGCCGCCGTACTCGGTGTGACCATCCACGTTGACTTAAGTCTCCTGTCGTTTGAGTGTACTTGCATCGAAGATGGTCACTGCTTTAATGAGGTCGTCAGCTTGCCCACAACGGGCGTCAATACCCATCGCATTTGGATGATGGAGAGTTTCCTCAAGGAAATCGAGACCTATGGTCGTCGCTTCACGGTACACGAGTATCACGAGATGCTCAAGACCGTTGAGAGTTCAAAACCCGATTACTCTCCCTGGCAACAGGGCCTTGCGGCAGCTTGTGCTTGCGGCGCCTTCGTCTTTTTGCTCGGCGGCGGCCCTATCGAGATGGCCTGCGCGTTTGTGGGCGCGGGTGTCGGCAACTTTGCCCGCTCCCATATTCTCAAGCAAGGCCTTGGTCAGTTCAGCGCGCTGACGACCGGCGTTGCGCTCGCTTGCGTTTCGTATCTGCTGGCATTGCTCGGCCTTGGCCAGGTCGTACCGGGGGCAATGTCGCACCAAGAAGGCTATATCGGCGCCATGCTCTTTGTGATTCCCGGCTTTCCGCTCATTACGGCAGGCCTCGACATCGCTAAGCTCGACATGCGAAGCGGTATCGAGCGCCTGTCATATGCCGTATCGATTATTGTGATGGCGACGCTCGTAGGTTGGATGGTTGCCGAGTGTGTTGGCCTGGCGCCGGACGACTTTGCGCCGCTCGGCCTTTCGCCGCTTGCTCTTACGCTCCTGCGCGTGGTGATGAGCTTCGTTGGCGTATTCGGCTTCTCGGTGATGTTCAACAGCCCGGTAAAGATGGCCGCGGCAGCTGGGCTGATCGGCGCCGTGTCCAATACCCTGCGTCTGACCCTTGTCGATGCGCCGACGATGATTCCCTTCCTGGGCCTCAGCACGGGAATGCCTCCCGAGGCAGCAGCGTTTATCGGCGCGCTGGTATCGGGTCTGCTGGCAAGCTTGGCCGAAGTCAAGCTCACCTACCCGCGTATCGCTCTCACGGTGCCTTCGATTGTCATTATGGTGCCGGGTTTGTATCTGTATCGCTCGATGTATTACATGTGCACCTTCGACACAGTCAATATGCTCGGCTGGTTTGTGCGCGCAGTGCTCATCGTGGCGTTTTTGCCCGTTGGCCTGGGTGTGGCGCGTACGCTCACCGACCCTCGCTGGCGCCACACCAGCTAATTGGTGCAAGGGGGACAGGTTACTTTGCACCCCCAATGAGTTGCGGTGAAATAGGGACTGAATTGCTGCTTAAAGGGTCAAAACAGTCCGTATTCCACCGCAACTTATGGGGTCGGGGGGATTATTGGTGCCCTGCATCTCCATAAACTCAACGCTTACGAAGCGCGCGCCGTTCGTGTTAGGGTAGTTCCACCACATAAGTAGTCGCAGACGCACGTACCACGGGCGGGCGAGATGAAGTCCCAACAGCTCCATCTTGCCCGCCCGTTTTTGTTGCGTGGTGCCGCGGCGTAACACAGAAAGGATTTTGTCCTTTATGCCTATCAACAAACGAGAGAGCCTGCTGTTCACCTTTATCATGTGCTTTTGCATGGTGCTCTGGATGAGCATCTACAACGTTGCCCTGCAGCATGGGGCCATCAACGGCGAGGTTGTTGCCGCCGCGTGGCTCGGCTTCCCCGTTGCCTACATTTTTGCCATGTGCTGCGACTGGTTTGTTGCCAGCCCCCTTGCCAAGGGTTTCGCTTTTAAATTCCTGGTCACGCCGGGCAAGAGCTCGCCACTTGCCATGACGCTCGCCGTCAGCTCCTGCATGGTCGTTCCCATGGTCATCATCATGTCGCTGTACGGTGCCTGCGAGGGTCTGACGCACATGCCCGGCGGCATCCTTGCGAACCTGTATTCCGTGCCCGCGATCTGGATGATCAACATCCCGCATAATTTTGTGATGGCGCTGCCGTGGAACCTTTTGGTAGCCGGTCCGATTTCCCACTTCGTCTTCCGTCGCGCCTTCCCTGTGGGGACGGTTTTCGAGGAGGAGCATGCCGAGCTCTTGGAGCAGGCTATGGCTCCTGAGTGCGAGTAGCTCGCTTAGGGATCTGCTGAGCGCGGGCGACTTGCTTGGTTGGAGCCCTAAGCGTGGATAGCTCTCTCGGCGACATCGCGGGCGTGAGCGGTGCGCATGACCGGAGGGCCCGTGCTGCTCCGTTGCCCGACGTGCTAGCGCGCAGAACAATCTGTTGGTGCATTCGGCGGCTGCTGAAGCGTTTCGGCAGCCGCTTTTTATACGGAGTTTAAATACAACAGTCTGTTGTATTACGTAGAGTGGTATATCTCTAGCGGGAAAAATGCGAGAGACGGAGCATTATGGCGTTGCTAGTAGGACTGGACGTAGGGTCGACGACGACCAAAGTTTACGCGATGCACGAGGATATGACCGAGGCGTGGTGGGGATATCGCCGCCACGGGGCGTGTCAGACAGCGAGCGTGCGCGCCATGCTCGGCGAGCTCGCCGAGCGCTTTCCCCATGAGTCACTGCGCGTTGCGGTGACCGGCTCGGGTGCGCGCGATATCGCGACCGCGCTGGGCGCCTCGTACGTTCAGGAGGTGGTCGCCAACGCGCTCGCGATCAGCAGGTTCTATCCGCAGACGCGCTGCGCCATCGAGCTGGGCGGCCAAGACGCCAAGATGATCTTCTTCCGCACCAACGATAAGGGAGACATCGAGGTTGCCGACATGCGCATGAACGGCTCGTGCGCAGGCGGTACCGGTGCATTTATCGACGAGATGGCAAAGCTCATGGGGGTCGGCACCGAATCGGGCGAGTTCGAGCAGCTCGCAAGCCGGGGAACGACCGTCCACGAGGTCTCGGGCCGCTGCGGCGTGTACGCAAAGACCGATATCCAGCCGCTGCTCAACGAGGGCATTCCTACCACCGACCTGGCGCTTTCGGCGCTTCACGCGGTCGCCCGCCAAACGATCGGCGGTCTGGCCCAGGGTATCGACATCGAGCCGCCGGTAATCTTCGAGGGCGGTACGCTCGCCTACAACCCCACACTGGTCCGCGTGTTCCGGGAGCAACTGAATCTATCGGACGATCAGGTTATCGTCCCGCGCGATTCGCAGATCATGGTCGCGCGCGGTGCCGCCCTGTCGCTGACCGACATGTTCGCATCGTCCCAACCGATCGACCTTCCCGACGCTTTTGTCCGGCTGGATAAGCTCGAGACGGTCGCGCCCGCAAGCGGGGAGGGACGTCTTGCCCAGCCCTTTTTTGCCACACCTGCCGAGCAGGCGGATTTTACGGCACGCCATGGCAAAGAGACGCCGGCAAAGGGTCCGGATGCGTATGCGCCCGGAGAGACGGTGCATGTGGCGCTCGGTATCGATTCGGGGAGCACGACGACCAAGTTCGCCCTGGTCGATGAGGCGGGTGAGCTTGTCGATTCGTTCTACGCGTCTAATAACGGCAGACCGCTCGACGTCGCCCAACAGGGTCTTGTCAGCTTGAAGAACCGCTGGGAGACAGCGGGAGTCACGCTTGCGATCGATGCCGTGGGCACCACGGGATACGGCGAGGAGCTTTTCGCGCGCGCGTTCCACGCCGACTACCATACGGTCGAGACGGTCGCGCACGCCCGCGCCGCGTGCGCATGCGTTCCCGATGCGACCTTCGTGCTCGACATCGGCGGACAGGATATGAAGGCCATCTGGCTCAACCACGGCGTGCTGACCGATATCGTCGTCAACGAGGCGTGCTCTGCGGGCTGCGGCTCGTTCCTCGAGGGTTTTGCCAAAAACCTCGGAATAGCCGTTGAGGATATCGCGACCGAGGCATTTTCGTCCAAAGCCCCCGCCGTTCTCGGCAGCCGCTGCACGGTGTTCATGAACAGCAGCGTCGTTTCCGAGCAGCGGCGCGGTAAGGGTCCGGGCGACATCATGGCCGGTCTCTGCCGTTCGATTATCGAGAACGTGTTCACCAAGGTCATTCGCGTTTCAAATCTCAACCGTCTGGGCGACAAAGTCGTCGTCCAGGGCGGCACGTTCCGAAACGACGCGGTGCTGCGCGCATTCGAGCAGTATCTGGGCAAACCCGTCACGCGTGCGCCCCACCCGGGGCTGATGGGCGCTATCGGTATCGCCCTGCTCGCGCGCGAGGAATGCCGCAAGGGCGACGCCGGCACGTCGTTTATCGGGCTCGATGCCGTGGAGCGCTTCGAGCATCGCGAGTTCGGCGGCGTTACCTGCCGTCGGTGCAACAACCGCTGCCAGCGCGCGGTCGTGGCATTTGGCGACGGCTCGCTTTACGTCACGGGCAATCGCTGCCCGCGCGGCGGCGCCATCTCATGGGATGAGCTCGTGCGCGAGGTTCCCGCGGCGGAGGAGCTGCGTCCGCAGGGTGCTTGCGAGGCACAGGCACCCGGCACGGGGCGCGACCGGACCGCGGCTGCCCCCAATCTCTTTGTCGACCGCGAGAAGCTGCTGTTCGAGTCGTACCCCACGGTTCCCGTCAGCGGGGGGCGTGATGTCACGATCGGCATTCCCCGTGTGCTCGAGTTCTGGGACACCATGCCGTTCTGGTCGACGTTCTTCAGCACGCTCGGCTTTAAGGTGCGCGTCTCGGGACGCAGCACCAAGGCGATGTACGAGCGCGGTCTGGCGCACGTCACATCCGACACCGTGTGCTTCCCGGCCAAGCTCGTCCACGGGCACATCCGCAATCTCGTCGACGCCGGCGTCGACCGCATCTTCATGCCCATCATCACGACGGTGCCCACCGAAAACACCGCCTCTACCAGCGAGTGGATGTGCGCCGTCGTAAAGGGATACCCCTACGTGATGCGCAATTCCGATAACCCGGAGGAGCGTTTCGGCGTTCCGTTCGATACGCCGCTGTTCCACTGGTACGACGAGGGCGACCGAAACCGCCAGCTCAAGGCGTGGTGCAAGGAGACCTTCGATATCGATGCCGACCTGGTTGCCAAGGCGACCGAGCAGGCGGACCGCGCGCAGGAGACGTTTGAGAACCAGCTGCAGCTGCGCGGCAGGCAGGTGCTCGAGAACGTGCACGAGGACGGCGGCTACGCGGTGGTGATCGCTTCGCGCCCGTACCACAACGACCCGCTGGTCAACCACGGGCTGCCCAAGCTCTTCTCTGAGCGCGGCATCCCCGTGCTGACGCCCGATGCGGTGCCGGGGGTCTGCAACGTCGATCTTTCCAACAGCCGCATCGACATCGTGAACAACTACCATGCGCGCATGCTGTCGTGCGCGGTCATCGTCGCATCGACGCCCGAGCTCGAGCTCGTGCAGATGGGCAGCTTCGGCTGCGGCCACGATGCGTATCTCACCGACGAGATCGCGCGCATGATGGGCGAGATGGGCTCCAAGGTTCCGATGATGATCAAGCTCGATGAGAGCGACGTCGCCGGTCCCATGGGCATTCGCGTGCGTTCGTTTATCGAGTCGGTCAACCGTCGTCGCGCGGAGGAGCGTGCCGAGGGCGCCCGGGTGCACGCGGTCCATCCGCTCGACGACCCGTATAAGGTCAAGTACACCAAGCGCGACCGGCACGACAAGATCGCGCTGGTCCCCAACACCTCCCATGCGTTCTGCAGGCTCATGACCGCGGCGATGCGCAATCAGGGCGTGCGCGCCGAGGCCCTTGATATCGGGCGCGAGGATGCCATCCGCCTGGGCAAACGCTATGTGCACAACGACATCTGCTTCCCCGCGCAAATCGTGATCGGCGAGGCGCTCGCGGCACTCGAGAGCGGTAAGTACGACCCGCACGACGTCGCCGTGGTGACTGGCAAGTATATCGGCGACTGCCGCCTGACGCACTACATGCCCCTGCTGCGCCGCGCGCTCGACGACGCGGGATACGACTATGTCCCGGTGCTCACCAACGACGACGTCGATGCCCACAATGCGCATCCGGGCTTCAAGCTCGGCCTTGGCCCGAGCATCCAGATCGCCTACGGTCTTCCCATAATCGATGCCCTCGAGGCCATGCTTAGGCGCATCCGTCCCTACGAGCTCGAGAAGGGCGCGGCGGACGCTGCGTTCGACCGCGCGCTCGATGAGGTTATCGAGGGCATGGAGCGCTCCGGGCTGAGAGGCCAGGCGACGGGCTTCAAACGCGCGCTTGCGATCATGGACGCCGTTCCGTACGACCGCTCGAACCCGCATCCGACCGTTCTCATCGTGGGCGAGTACCTGCTCAATTTCCATCTCGGCGCCAACCACGAGATCGAGCGCTACCTCGAGGACAACGGGCTCGAGGTCATCGAGGCGCGCATGACCGACGTGATCCGCAAGACCTATTTCTACAAGCATGCGCAGTCGCGCGAGTTCCACGTCGACCTGTCGCTGCCCGAAAAGGCCTGGTACGCCACGGCGGACAACCTGTTCGAGCTCGCGCACGACCGTTGCGACCGCCTGGGCGCGGCGAGCCCGCTCTACGAGCCGCCGACGCGCATGCCCGAGCTCGTGCGCGCGAGCGATAAGATCCTGCACCATACGTTCGATGCGGGCGAAGGCGTGCTGATTCCGGCGGAGATTCTCGAGCACGCCAAGCGCGGCTGCCGCAACTTCGTGATCCTGCAGCCGTTCGGGTGTCTGCCCAACCATGTCGTGGGGCGCGGGCTCATCCATGCGCTCAAGGAGCAGTATCCCACGGCGCAGTTCCTGCCGCTCGACTACGATCCCGACGTGAGCTTCGCCAACGTGGAGAACCGTCTTCAGATGCTCATCATGAACGCCAAGGCGCAGGGGTGCGGTGAGGCGCATGGCGAGACCGCGTAAGGACGCCGATGCGCCCGATGCACGCACCCGTATCATCGAAGCGTTTTGGGAGCTCATCGAGAACAACAGCATCTTCGAGCTGTCGGTTGGCGAGGTGACCCGCGCCGCCCAGTGCAATCGCGGAACGTTTTACTACTATTTTCACGATTTCGATGAACTCGTCGCCATCGCCATGACCCAGCTGCTGCAGGATAACGAGCTTATCACCGATGCCCTCTGGCATTTTTCGAGCGAGGGCGACCTTTCGGCGTTCGACCGGCGCGACGTCCGCTGCCTGCTGCGGCGCATCGTCATCACCATGAGGGCGGGTGCCGCCGAGCAGGTCGTGCAGGGCATCCATACGATCATCATCGACCGCGTGAGAGAGATCGTCCACCCCGACGGAGAAGAGCTCAAGGCAGATTCGAGCTTTGCGGTGGGCTTTCTGGTCTCGGGCATCATGGGCTTTGTGATGGCGGTCGGCTTTGCCCGGGAGGGCGGCGAGGAGATAGACCTCGAGCAGCTGGGGGACAGCGCGTGCGCGTACCTGAGGGCGGTCGCCATGCAGACGGTTGAAACGGTCGCGCAAGTCGAGGGCGTCGATACATCCGAGCTGCTCGAACGCGTCTCCAAGGAGGCCGATGCCTATCGCGCATCGCGTGCGACGAGTCCCGACGTGGTGAAAGACGTCTAGGGTTTTTCTTGCGGGGCGCCCGTCGCGCATCGCGCGGTGAGTCCCGCGATGCGGTCATAACCTGCATTCATGTGAGCCGGGTTTATAGATATTCCTCCAGCTGTTAACATAGACAACCTGTGGGTAAAGAGACAAAAGCGCCGCCGACGGGCGGGCGTTTTGATTTCGATGAACTCATGTAAGGAAACGAGCATGTTAGATAGATTTACCGATCGAGCGCGCAAGGTCATGTCGATGGCCAAACAGGAGGCGCTCGATCTGCACTCAAATAAGGTGGGCACCGAGCACCTGCTGCTCGCACTCGCCAAGGAGGACGAGGGCATCGCTGCCGAGGCGCTGCGCTCGCTTGATATCTCCTACGACGACATCATGGACACCCTCAAAGAGGTCCAGACCACGGTTCCCGAGCCCAGTGAGGAGACCGAGGCGGCCAAGCTCGCCTTTACGCCGCTCGTCATTAGCGTGATGGAGCGTTCATTCCGCGTGGCGCGCGAGAACAACCAGACCTACGTGTCGACCGAGCACTTGCTGATCGGCATCGTCGAAGAGGGCAACGGCATGGCCATGGACATCCTCATGCGCCTGGGTGTGTCGTCCGCCTCCATCAAAAAGGCTATCGAGAAACTCACCGCCAAGGACCAGGACAAGAAGCGTCCGCTCGCCGGCGCCGGTGCTGGTCGTCCCGGTGCGGGCCTGCCGTTCTTTAGCGGCTCGGATACCTCTCAGCAAAGGGGGGGTGGCACCGATACGCTTAAGCAGTTCGCGACCAACCTCACGCAGAAGGCGCGCGACGGCGAGCTCGACCCTGTAATTGGTCGCGAAAAGGAAGTCCAGCGTATGATGGAAATTCTTTCGCGCCGCACCAAGAACAACCCGCTCATTCTGGGCGACCCCGGCGTGGGCAAGACGGCCATCGTCGAGGGCCTGGCTCAGCAGATTGCAGCCGGCAACGTGCCCGAGAACCTCATGAACCAGAATATCTGGACGCTCGACCTGCCGGGCCTCGTGGCGGGCGCCAA
Source organism: uncultured Collinsella sp. (assembly GCA_902491935.1). Lineage (GTDB taxonomy): Bacteria > Actinomycetota > Coriobacteriia > Coriobacteriales > Coriobacteriaceae > Collinsella. The sequence goes on along the minus strand of CABUJN010000008.1, from coordinate 15,059 downwards.
GTATCGCGGCGAGTTTGAGGAGCGCCTCAAGAACGTGATCCAGGAGGCGACCGAAGCCGACGACGTTATCTTGTTTATCGACGAGATGCACACCATCATCGGTGCCGGCTCTGCCGAGGGCTCCATCGACGCGAGCTCCATGCTCAAGCCCGTTCTCGCACGCGGTGCTTTCCAGATCATCGGTGCCACCACGGCCGAGGAGTTCCGCAAGTACCTCACCAAGGACCCGGCCTTCGAGCGTCGCTTCCAGACCATCGATGTCGAGGAGCCGAGCGTCGAGGACACGGTCAAGATCCTGACCGCGCTCAAGCCGCGCTACGAGGAGCACCACCATGTGCGCTATACGCAGGGTGCTATCGAGGCCGCCGCGAACCTCTCCGACCGCTACATCCAGGATCGCTTCCTGCCCGATAAGGCCATCGACCTCATTGACGAGGCCGGCGCCCGCGCCCGCATCGCCGCCAACCGCGCGCCCGAGCCGGTGCGCGAGGCCGAGCATCGCGTGGAGGAGCTTAAGGCCGCCGCGCAGGAGGCCACCGAGAGCGACGACATGAACAAGGCCGCCGAGATCACCGAGCAGCAAAAGGCTGCCGAGATTGAGCTCGCCGAGGCCAAGGCTGCCTGGACGGCCGAGCTCGACGCCAGCCCGCTCACCATCGATGTCTCCCAGATTGCCGACATCGTGTCCGTGACTTCGGGCGTGCCGGTGTCTTCGCTTACCGAGAGCGAGAGCCGTCGCCTGCTGCAGGCCGAAAGCGTGCTCAAGACGCGCATCATCGGTCAGGATGAGGCTGTCGAGGCAGTTGCCAAGGCCGTGCGCCGCAGCCGCTCGCCGCTCAAGGACCCGCGTCGTCCCGGTGGTAGCTTTATCTTCCTTGGTCCCACCGGCACAGGCAAGACCGAGCTCGCCAAGACGCTCGCCGAGTACCTCTTTGGCAGTAAGGACGCGCTCATCAGCTTCGACATGTCGGAGTTCGGCAGCGAGTTCGAGGTCTCCAAGCTTATCGGTAGCCCTCCGGGTTACGTGGGCCACGACGAGGGCGGTCAGCTTACCAAGGCCGTTCGTCGTCACCCGTACTCGGTCGTGCTGTTCGACGAGATCGAGAAGGCGCACCCCGACATCTTCAATATCCTGCTGCAGGTGTTGGAGGAGGGCCGTCTGACCGATAGCCAGGGCAAGACGGTCGACTTCCGCAATACGGTGATCATCATGACGTCAAACGTGGGCGCCCGCGAGATCGCGCAGGATGCGAGCGTTGGCTTTGGCACCACCGGCGAGCAGGGTCTCACGTCGAGCGAGATCAAGGGCCGCGCGATGGGCGAGCTCAAGCGCCTGTTCCGCCCCGAGTTGCTCAACCGTATCGACGACATTGTGGTGTTCCAGAAGCTCTCGGGCGAGAACCTGACCAAGATCGCGCACCTGCTGGTGGACGACCTGCGTCAGCGCCTGATCGCTAATGGCATGAACATCAAGCTCACCGATGCGGCCTACGACAAGATCGTGGCCGAGGGCACTGACCTCACCAATGGCGCGCGTCCGCTGCGCCGCGCCATCCAAAAGCTCATTGAGGACCCGCTGTCCGAGAAGCTGCTGGCCGGCGAGTGGGGCGAGGGCGATACCGTCCTGTGCGACGTGGCCGACGGCAAGTTCGTCTTTAGCCATGGCACAGGCGAGATTCCAGCGCCGCGTCCGGCAGGTGCGCTCGGGGGCGATACCGCTCCGGCAGCGCCGCACACCGGAAACGCCGCGCCTGTGAGCAGTGGCGTGAGCTCGGGCCCCGGCGGCATGATGCAAGCCGGTTCCGGCGCGCTGTAGGGCGTGGTGACAATTTGATGCGCGCAATCGAGGCGCCCCGAAAAGGGCGCCTCGATTTGTAGAGCTGCGGAAGTTGTGACCGTTACGCTATACGGTCCACCGTTAGCCGATGATGCGAGGGCGCTCGGCGTTTTCGACTGGTTTATGCACGCAAAGTCTGGGAATATACAAGTCGCATGTCTTACTGTCTAACCAGTTGCGCCAAGGAGGCACCATGGACTACAAGATTACCGGCTACGAGCCCGCCCAGCTGTTCCATTTCTTTGAGGAGGTCAGCGCAATCCCCCGTGGGTCTGGCAACGAGAAGGGCATCAGCGATTTCCTGGTTGCGTTTGCCAAGGAGCGCGGCCTCGATGTGTACCAGGACGAGGTCTACAACGTCATCATTCGCAAGCCCGCATCTGCCGGCGCCGAGAATGCCCCGACCGTAATGTTGCAGGGTCACATCGACATGGTGTGCGACAAACTGGGTTCCGTCGAGCACGACTTTACGACCGACGGTATCGACTTGGTCGTCAAGGACGGCGTCCTCACCGCTAACGGCACCACTCTGGGTGCCGACAACGGTATCGCCGTCGCTCTGATGCTCACTGTTCTCGATGACGATTCGATTGTTCACCCCGCCCTCGAGTGCGTGTTCACCACCGACGAGGAGACCGGCCTGGTTGGCGCCGAGACGCTCGACAAGTCCCAGATCAGCGCCCGCACCATGATCAACCTCGACTCCGAGGAGGAGGGCGTTGCCACCGTCAGCTGCGCCGGCGGCGTCGTCGTTACCTACACCTGTCCCATCGTGCGCGAGCACAAGACCGGTAGCACCCTCACGCTCGACATTTCCGGTCTGTTGGGCGGCCACTCCGGCAGTGATATCAACCTGGAGCGCGGCAACGGAAACCTCATCATGGCCCGCATCATCGACCGCCTGATGGTCGCCGGTGAGCCCGCCATCGTCAGCTTCAACGGCGGCACCAAGGACAACGCCATCAACCGTGAGTGCAAGGCCGTTCTGGTCTATGCCGATCACGCTGCCGCCGAGGCCGCGGCCGAGATCGCCCGTGGCATCATCGCCGACGTCACTGCCGAGCTCGAGGTCTTCGACCCCGGCTTTACTTGCACCGTCGAGATTGCCGATGACGCCGAGGTCGAGGCCATGGACCAGAAGTCCGCGCTTGCCCTCATCCGCGCCCTGCGTCTTGCCCCTAACGGCGTGATTCGCCGCAACGTCGCCACCGACGGTTCTGTCGAGGTTTCCTCCAACATCGGTGTGGTTGCCACTTCTGACGACGAGGTCAAGATCATGCTGTCCCCGCGCTCCTCGATCACCTCGCTGCAGAACGAGTTCAAGGACCGCCTGCAGACGCTTGCCGATGTCCTGGGCTTCGACGCCAAGTTTGAGTTCGAGTATCCCGGCTGGAGCTACGCCGAGCATTCGCCGGTCCGCGACGTCTTCGTCGAGAGCTATCGTGAGCTCTTTGGCTCCGAGCTGCGCATCGAGTCCATTCACGCCGGCCTTGAGTGCGGCCTGTTTGCCGAGGCCCTGCACGGCCTGGACGCCATCGCCGTGGGCCCGACGCTCTCCGATGTCCACACCCCGGACGAGAGCATGGAGCTCGCTTCTGCCGAGCGCTTCTACGAGCTGCTCATCGACGTCCTCAAGCGCCTCGCTGCGTAAAGGTTGCGCTAGTAGCAGTCCGAGTCACGTGCTAGCGGATTGCAAATGACATTACGAGAGGGGGCATTCGAGCGTTTGCGACGGGTGCCCCCCCCTCTTTTGTTTGATAATTGCGAAATTACGGCCACCTAGTCCATTTCTGCCCTGATGAGGTCGAGGGTGCGCTGGCAGTTTTCGCGGACGGGGCCGAGCATATGCTTGCGCAGGTCCGCCATGCCGGGCAGGTCGGCGTATTCGTCCATGACCTCTTCCATGCAAATGGGCACCTCGTAGGCGAGGTCCATCATGGTCGCAAAGCAAAACTTCTCGGATAGCCCGGCATCGGTGAGCGTCGCCTCCAGCGCGGGGTCGCCCATACCGTGGTATCGGCGGATAGCGCCTGGACCGATGCGCCCCACACGATTTTCGCCGCCAACGCTCATGGCAAGGCGCGCCCGGCGGCGCATGCGCTCGTATGCCAGCCCCGATGCGACATCGTACATTCGAGCCATCATGGCTGCGCCGTCGTTTCCAAGGAGCAGGGAATAGTTTTTCGCGTGCGCATCCGGTGCGCCGATAATGGCGTTGAAGAACAGTATCTGCGTAAACAGATACAGGTTAAGTTGATGGTGGCTCGTATTGACGAGGAGCTCTTGAATGTCGCGTGTGGTCGGGCCGCCGTCTGCCGTGTACTTTTGGGCGGGCATCACCCCAAGTGCCTGACAGAGGTCTTCTTGATGTAGGCGCCTGATCGTTCCGTCTTCGACTTTCACGCGGTCATAGCGCTCAACAATGAGGGCAGGTTCGTCCTCAAATAAGCGATATTCAACGTTTGCCGTTGCGATACCTGCGCGCTGGGCGCTTTTCATGCAGACAAACTCATTGAGAGCCTCGAGTTTAAATCCGATAACGCCATTTTTGAAAATATGCGTCGTGGGCGAGGAGCCCATGCATTCGCACCAGTGGCCGTTTATGAACGCGAGCGCGAACTTGCCCTGGTTGCCTCCAAGTGACCAACTTTCATCTAGACCCATCCACGATGCATCGCGGTCATCTCTGATCGACTTGAGACGGAGAGCAATTTCGTGGTCGTCTATAGGGCGGTATTCGCCAGCGCGATGCAGGACGGCGTCGGCGTCTTCTTCGGCATAAAACTGCACTCCGCCCGGACAGTCGAGTCCGATATGGCTGAGCAACGCAACGGGATTGTTGGGCCTAACGTCGAATTCGGCGGCAATCGCTTTTCGTTGGTCCTCGCTGTCGGGTAGAAGGCCAAACAGGTACGGATTCATGACCTGTTGGCCGTATGTGCGATTTGATACGGGTATGTTGGTCGATAAGGCTGGCCCGTCATAGTCTTGGTCGTAGGAAAAGCTGATAAGACCTTTCTCATCTTGTGCGAGCGTTCCCGCAGGTACGCCGCAAATAATAGTCCGAAGCGTTTTTCTGGCCATAGACTATTTCCCTTCAGACTTGGCTTGGGCGGGTGCGTTAGCGGCAATCGAGACTCCGAGATTGGACATGGCGAAATCGGCGAAGGCCCTGTCGTAGAGCTCGGACGTAAGGGGGGTATCTGCAAGAGCCGGAATGGTTGTGCTGCGACGGTTGCGATGATGAAGACGTTGGTCGTGATGGCGTCTGGAGGTGCTGCAAGGTTGATCAGCATGCGGGGCGTCGACTGGGTGCTCATTTTTCGTTTCGCTTATATCCCCTTGTGCTGCGAGCGCCAGTCCAAGAGCGTCGAAAATCGCCAGCAACTTGTCGAGTCGAATGCCGGTGGCGTCTCCTAGCTCGAGCGATGCGAGCAGGCGCTCCGAAACACCGGCCTTTTTGGCGAGGGCGGCACGGGTGAGACCCTGAGTCTCGCGTGCCTGGCGCACGTAGATGCCAGCTTGGCGCGGTGTGGTGATGGGAAGGGTATCCACGGCGATCTCCTAACATGCAGACTTTTGCATATCAGTATGACATGCAAAAGTCTGCATGAATAGGCATTATGCAAAACTCTGCATGAGACTCCTACATTGACGTTGGCTTATGAGAGGCGTTTTTTATATCGCGAGGATCCCGAGGTGCTCAAGCAGGATTTTAAGCCCGATGAGGATGAGCACGACGCCGCCCACGATGGTGGCGGGTTTTTCGTAGCGCGCGCCAAAGGTGTGGCCAATCGCCACGCCGGCGACGGAGAAGATAAACGTTGTGATGCCTATAAGCGATACAGCGGGCACGATGTCGACCGAGAGCGCGGCAAATGAGATGCCCACGGCTAGGGCGTCGATTGAGGTGGCGATAGCGAGGATCAGGTACTCGACCAGGTCAATCTTTTCGGCATCCTTGCCGTCGTCTTCATCCTCGTCCTCGGTAAAGGCTTCCCACAGCATTTTGCCGCCGATGAAGGCGAGCAGGATAAAGGCGATCCAGTGGTCGATGGGGCCGATGATGCCCATAAACTGGCTGCCAAGCGCCCATCCGATTACGGGCATGCCGGCCTGAAAGCCGCCAAAGAACAGGCCGAGCACCACGGCGACTTTAAGGTTGATCTTTTTCATGCCGAGACCTTTGCAGATGGAAACGGCAAAGGCGTCCATCGAAAGGCCAACGGCGAGCAACACGAGCTCTGCGAGTCCCATAGTCTGGCTCCCTCTCTGCGGGCGGGCCCGCGTGTACCTCTTGAGGGAGTAATAAAAAAGACCCGTGGCGTACGCGTTGCGCGCACAGCCACGAGTCTCGTTCATTAAGGCAAGCCAGGCCGCATCGGCCAGTGTGTTGACTTACCGCGCCACCGGAGGCGAATCCGGTCACGCGACTACTCCCTCATTTATGCGAATCCCGATGCTACCACATGAACAGCTGATTTGGGTTGGGCTCTCAGCTGTGTTCGCTCATTCTGTAAGCATCGGATTTCGCAAGCGCCGCAGGGACAAACCGTGAGAAACTATTTAGCGTTTATGGAGCGTATACGATGGGAGCGATGCCTTGGATAAGAACGAGCTGCAAAAGCGTATGGAACAGGCCATCCGCCTGACGGCACCTGGTCAGCCGATCCGCACCGCCCTCGACATGATCATCGCCGGTCACCTGGGCGCCCTTATCTGCGTCGGCGACACCGAAAACGTGCTCGCTGCCGGTAACGACGGCTTCCCGCTCAACATTTCGTTTACCTCGAACCGCCTGTTCGAGCTTTCCAAGATGGACGGCGCCATCGTTATCGATGGCGACCTCACCCAGATCCTGCGCGCCAACTTCCACCTCAATCCCGATCCCTCGCTCGCCACGAGTGAGACGGGCATGCGTCACCGTACTGCCGCTCGCATGTCGGTGCTCACCGATGCCATCGTGATCTCGGTTTCGGCTCGTCGCGCCGTCGTCAACGTGTACGTCCACGGCAAGAGCTACGAGATCCAGCCCGTCACCACCATCATGAGCTCGGTCAACCAGCTCGTCGCCACGCTCCAGACTACCCGTCAGTCGCTCGATCGCTCCCTGCTGCGCCTGACGGCCCTCGAGCTCGACGACTACGTCACACTCGCCGACATTACCGGTATTTTCTCGAGCTTCGAGATCATGCAGCAGGCAAAGACCGAGCTTAAGGATTGCATTGTCAAGCTGGGTAACCAGGGTAAGCTCGTGCAGATGCAGCTCGAGCAGCTCGCGGGCTCCAGCATGGATACCGAATACGACTTGATGATCCGCGACTACGCGAGCGATTCCTCTGAGGCCAACGCCGAGAAGATTCGCGCCGAGCTGAGCCGTATGACGCCTAAGGACCTGTCCGACCCGCAGCACGTGGCGGCAGTTCTGGGCTATGACGACTTGGACGAGGACTCTGTCATGACGCCGCTGGGCCTGCGCACGCTTTCGCGCGTGTCCGTCGTGCGCGACGGCGTGGCCGAGAAGATCGTCGACGAGTACGGCTCGCTGCAGGAGCTCATGGACGACATCAGCGAGGATCCGGAGCGCTTGGGCGACTTTGGCGTCAACAACCCTGCCATTCTTGCGGACTCGCTGTACCGCATGAAGGGCACCAAACAGGGGAACGCATAATGGCGCCCGTATGCGCCGTGGTCGTTGCCGGCGGCAGCGGCCAGCGCTTTGGAAATCCCGGCGGCAAGCAGCTCGTTAATGTGGCGGGCCGTCCGCTCATGAGCTGGTCCATCCGCGCGTTCGATCGTAGCGATAAGGTCGGCCATATCGTCGTGGTTTGCCCTGCCGAGCGCCGTGCCGAGATGCGCCGCCTGGCCATTGACCCGTTTGACTATGACACGCCCATCAGCTTTGCCGATGCCGGCGATACCCGTCAGGATTCCACCCGTGCCGGCGTGCATGCGGTTCCGGCGGGTTTCGAATATGTCGCCATCCACGACGGCGCTCGTCCGCTCATTACGACCGAGGCCATCGACCACGCTATCGACGTGCTCGTGAGCGACCGTGCCCTCGACGGTGTCGTGTGCGGTCAGCCCGCGATCGACACGCTCAAGATCGTTGACGGCGATAATATCGTCGAGACGCCGCCGCGTGAACTCTACTGGGCAGCGCAGACGCCGCAGATCTTTAGCGTCGATGCTATGAAGCGCGCCCACGCTGCAGCCATTGCCGAGGGCTTTATCGGTACCGATGATTCGTCGCTGGTCGAGCGCATGGGTGGGCGCGTCCGCTGCGTCCAGAGCCCACGCGATAACCTTAAGGTGACGGTGCCCGAGGACCTGCGTCCCGTAACCGCGATTCTGCTTGGCCGCATGGCCGAGGGAGAGGACCTTCCCCATGTTCAGTAACCTGCGCATTGGCCATGGCTACGACGTTCACCGTCTGGTGGAGGGGCGTCGATGTATCATCGGCGGTGTCGACATTCCCTACGAGCGCGGCCTGCTGGGCCACTCGGATGCCGATGTGCTCGCGCACGCCTTGGCCGACGCCATTCTGGGCGCCTGCCGTGGGGGAGACATCGGCAAGCTATTCCCCGACACCGATCCCGCCTACGAGGGTGCCGATTCGATGGTGCTGCTTGCCCGCGTGATGGACTATGCGCGTGAGCTGGGCTTTGAGTTTGTCGATGCCGATTGCACCATTGCCTGCCAGCAGCCTAAGATCACCCCGCATCGCGATGCCATGCGCGCCAACCTTGCCCATGCCCTGGGCGTTGACGTCGAAAACGTGGGCGTCGCCGCCACTACGACCGAAAAGCTCGGTTGGGAAGGCCAGGGCGAGGGAATCGGCGCCTGGGCCGTCTGCCTGCTACAGAAAACCGTTAAGGAGTAACGAATGCGTATCTACAACAGCGCTACCCATAAAAAGGAAGAGTTCCAGCCCATCGAGTCCGGCAAGGTCCGCATGTACGTGTGCGGCCCCACGGTCTACGACAACATCCACATCGGCAACGCCCGTACGTTCATCAGCTTTGACGTGATTCGCCGCTGGCTCATCGCGAGCGATTACGAGGTCACGTTCGCCCAGAACCTCACCGATGTCGACGACAAGATCATCAAGCGCGCCAACGAGCAGGGCCGTACGGCCGCCGAGGTCGCGACGGAGTTCTCCGACAAGTTCATCGGCGTCATGCGCGCCGCCAACGTGCTCGATCCCGATGTGCGCCCCCGCGCCACCAAGGAGATCGGCCCCATGATCGCCATGATCAAGACGCTTATCGAGCAGGGCCACGCTTACGCAGCCGATAACGGCGACGTGTACTTTGCCGTGCGCAGCGATCCCAACTATGGTCAGGTCTCGGGCCGCAACATCGACGACCTTATGGTTGGCGCGCGCATCGAGGAGAACGAGGACAAGAACGACCCGCTCGACTTTGCCCTGTGGAAGGCCGCCAAGCCCGGCGAGCCCAGCTGGCCGAGCCCCTGGGGCGAGGGCCGTCCCGGTTGGCACACCGAGTGCGCCGCCATGGTGCATCGCTACCTGGGCACTCCGATCGACATCCACGGCGGCGGCTCCGACCTTGCCTTCCCGCATCACGAGAACGAGTGCGCCCAGGCCACCTGCGCCTGGCACCAGGGCTTCTCCAACACCTGGATGCACACGGGCATGCTGCTGGTAGACGGCGAGAAGATGTCCAAGTCGCTCGGCAACTTCTTTACGCTGGCCGAGGTCCTCGAGCAGCACTCCGCTGCCGCCCTGCGCCTGCTGATGCTGCAGACGAGCTATCGCTCGCCGCTCGACTTTTCTTGGGAGCGCCTGGAGGGTGCCGAGAACTCGCTCACGCGTATCGCCGGTACGGTCGAGAACCTGCGTTGGGCCGCGAACCACGCGACGGCCGATGCCGACGAAGCGGCTGCCGAGGCGTTTGCCGCCAAGGCCGCCGAGACCCGCACCACCTTTAAGGAGTGCATGGATGACGACTTTAACACCGCCGGTGCCATGGGTGCTGTCTTTGGCTTTGTGACCGAGTGCAACCAGTACCTGGAGCAGGCGGGCGATGCTGCCGACAAGGCCGCTGCCCTGGCCGCCGCCGATACGCTGGTCGAGCTGCTCGATACGTTTGGCGTCGAGCTTCCCGAGCCCAAGGTCGAGCTGCCGCTGGGCCTGCTGGGCGTTGCCGCCGGCCTGGTCGCCTACACGGGCGACGACGTGGACGAGGCTGCTGCCAAGATTCTCGAGGCCCGCGCCGAGGCCCGTGCCGCCAAGAACTGGGATCTGGCCGACGCCATCCGCGACCAGCTCAAGGACCTGGGCCTGACGATTGAAGATACCGCCGCCGGCACTCGTATCAAATCTCTCTAATCCCCGCGGGTTTCCCAAGCACCCGACCTTGCCGTTCAAACCGTCGCTCGCGTACTCAAGTACGCGTCGCTCCTCTTTCACGGCTATCTCGGACACTTGGAAAACCCGTGCCGACCGTCCGAGCCACGGCACCTTGCCTTTCAATCGTCGGGCATGACCTCAAGGTCTATGCCCTCCTCTTTCAAGGCAATCTGCCGCACCTCGGGCGGTCGGTCTATTTGTTTCGTTTGATAGTTGTATTTAGGAGGTCGCTTTATGGCCGACAATCGCAAGCGTGCACCGCGCGGAGGCAAGCAGACTGCTTCTGCCTCACGTCCGACTCGCCGCAACGACCGCGCTGCCGCTCCCAAGGGCCAGCGCGATCGTACCCAGGCTGCGCGTCCGCAGCGAGATCGCAATCGCGAGGGCGCCCAGGCTCCCAAGGGTGAGTTTATCGAGGGGCGCCGTGCCGCCGCCGAAGCCCTGCGTACCGGCTTTCCCGTCAAGTGCGCGCTCATCGCCGAGGGCGGGGAGCGCGATGCCGCCTTGTCGCGCCTGGTCGATGACCTCAACGCCGCGGGCGTCCGCATTAAGTTCGTTCCACGCGCGCAGCTCGATGCGCTGTCGAGCCATGGCGCTCACCAGGGCATTGCGCTCGAGGTTGGCAACTTCCCCTATGCCGATGTCGCCGACATCCTCGATCGCGCGGGCGACGGCCCGGCGCTTGTCGTTGTGCTCGACCATGTGACCGACGACGGTAACTTTGGCGCCATCGTGCGCTCTGCCGAGGTTGTGGGCGCAGCGGGCGTCATCATCGCCAACAAACGAGCCGCCGGCGTAACGGTGGGTAGCTACAAGACTTCTGCCGGCGCCGTTATGCATCTGCCCATCGCGCAGGTCCCCAATATCGCTCGTGCGCTCGATGACCTCAAAGCCGCCGGTTTTTGGGTGGGCGGTGCCTCTGAGCACGCCGAGGGCAGCTGCTGGGATGCCCCCTTCGAGGGCCGCGTGGCACTCGTCATGGGTTCCGAGGGCGACGGCATCTCGCGTCTGGTGCTCGAGAAATGCGACTTTTTGACCAAGCTTCCCCAGCGCGGCATGACCGAGAGCCTCAATGTTGCCCAGGCGACTACGGCCCTCTGCTTTGAGTGGCTGCGCCGCAACGCCGGCGAGCTCATGGGGGAGGAGTAGCGCATGTCCAAAAAGAACCGTGCCAAGTCCAAGGCCAAGCGCTTTGGCGAGGGCTCGGCCAAGCCGATTGTTTCGGCCGCGACCTACGGCGTGGGCGGCAATGCGTTTGCGCAGACTATTGCCGACCCGGTCTCGACGGTGCACTCCAATAAGCCCGAGCTGTTGGTGGTCGACGGTTACAACGTGATCCACTGCACGCCGCGCTACGAAAAGCTCGTGTACGACCATTCCGACGATCCGTATTCCAGCGACGTTCACGATATGGCGCGCACCGCCCTCATCAACGACGTCGCCGCCTTTGCCCAGGGCCGCTACGAGGCCGTGATCGTGTTCGACGGCGCGGGCAATATCTCCAACGAGCGCCCCAACCTGCCGGCCCGCGGCGTGCGCATCGAGTTTTCGCCGACGGGCGTCTCTGCCGATACCGTGGTGCAAAAGCTCTGCATCGAGGCACGCGAGGAAGGTCGCGCGTGCTCCGTGGTATCGAGCGACGGCACGATCCAGGCCGTCGTCATGGGTAAGGGTGTTACGCGCATCTCGAGCCGCATGCTGGTGGACGAGATCAAACAGATCGATAACGACGTTCACGAGGCAGAGGAAGCTCCGCAGATCAAGATGACTCTGGGCAGCCGCCTGAGCCCCGATGCCCTGGCCAAGCTCAAAGCTCTGCGCGGGAGGTAGGGGAGTTGGCGGGGCGATGCTGTCTCGCTAACTCCATTCAGCGATGTCGATCATTCTTTCGAGGCGCCATGTTAGCGCCTCTTTTAGATAAGGCAGTCTCGCTGTAAGAGCGTCGTTTTTGGATAGGATTTCGATTGCCTCGTCAACGAAACCCTCGAGTTTGTCGCCGTCAAACCAGCCCATGTCCTCGACGAGCAACATTTGTTTGGCGGGGCTTGAATGAAATTGTGCGCTGGTAAAACTGTGCTCTCCCGCCCTAAGCTCCTCTAGTGATATGTTGCACCAGAGTGATGAGCCCGAATCGAAGATGGGGGCTGGTCTGCAGACCAGTGAGTTGACGTTTCGCACGAGGCCAAAGTTGCGCCAATGGCGATCATAGTTGGCAATGATGTCATCGCATACGATCATGCGGTCAAGGGCGTCTTTTATATCCGTCGCTCCAAGCTCCTCGCAGTTTGCTACATACCGTTCGTAATCGGTTAGTCGCTCGTCTGCATTTGCATGCTGGTTTACATAGAACGCAGGGACATACTCTTCTTCATCAGTTAAGAAGACATCGCATATGCTCAGGGCGGAAGTGCCCGTGCCCTCGAGCGAGTAAGGCACATAATCGCAAGCGTTTAGGATGCGACGGTGAAGTGCAGTCGCCACCAGCTCGTTATAAGGTTCCTGGTTTAGATGTGCACCTGCCTTGTGGAGGATTCGACGGTCATCCTCGCATGTCCAGTACTTTTGAAGATTGCCGTCCGAGGTGTTATCGGGCTTTGCGGCAGCTGCCTTGCCCTCTGGGGCGAAGGGCGCGATGCTGAGAGAGACGTCGTCAAAAGCATTATTGAAGAAATTGATATCTTCCCACGCGAGACCGGAGTCTTGGGGCCTGATCCAATACTGGTCGGATAAGGAGAGACCAAGATTTCGCTGTACGAGTTCATCGGGAACATCGACTGCGGCTTCTGCAAGCAGGGAGGCTAGTCCAATGCGTGCGAGCGGGATACCGCGGCCGCGCCACCAGATGCGGAAGGAGTCGAGCGATATGGGGCTATTAGGGCCAAATACTCCAATAGGGGCGTGGGCGTAATCGATGTCGGCACCGATGTGGGTAAAGTCTTTTCGCGATGTGTTGTAGACCAGCTGAGCGACTTCGTACGTGCGGTTCATGAGGGTGAACGCGATCTCGCTCTTACCGTGGCCGCGGCGGGGACGTCCCCCCGTTTTGGTCACGGAGCGGAGTCGCGTGTCGACGCTGTCTTTGTCGATGAGCCATACACCAGAAGCCTTGCGGGCGGTCAGCGCGCCGTTCTTAATGAGCTCCTGTACCCTGCGTGGGGTGATGTCGAGTAGCTCTGCAGCTTCCTTCGTGGTCAACATCGCGAAACCCTTCGCCAGAACGAATAGTTTTATATAGCCAATTGTAATTAAAACTATTCGTTCTGACGAATGGTTTTGAGATGTGGTCGGTCGAAGGGTCTGTTGCGCCTCGTCGGCAATTCCTTTATTCTTAACTGGCTTCGCGTGAAAGCGCCAAGTGTGCCAGTGTGGCGCAACGGTAGCGCAACTGATTTGTAATCAGTGGGTTGCAGGTTCGATTCCTGTCACTGGCTCCATGAGAGTTTCGGGCTCTGTCTCCAATTGGGACAGGGCCCGTTTCTATTTATGTCGACATGTAAGCGGGTTTGACTCCCACCAAGCTTCAGGTTTGTCTCGATCTGTAACACGGGTGGGCTGAAAACCCTCCTTATAGTTACAGATTGAGACAATGCCAAGGGTTGGCCGATAATATCTCGATCTGTAACACGAAGAGGCTGAAACCGTTCTTACTGTTACAGAATGAGACGTAAGCTGGTGTCTCTGCGTAATATCTCGATCTGTAACAGATGGGGGAGGAATAACCCTCTTACTGTTACAGATCGAGACAAAGGCCGGACCGGTCCCAGTCATCCTGGTCGAGTGAGGATTTCCGGACATACGAGGGTGGATAATCTCCCACTTTGGACTCGAAGCCACGCCAAAAGTGGGAGATTATCCACGCTCGATTCTGTCTGGGAAGCCCCGATCTCGACCTATATATAGGTGCAAATAAGCCATTATCGAAGTTCGATCCTGAAGGTGTACTCCACTACACCAAAGTGTTACCTCGGGAAACGTCACCTCAGTATTCAAAACCACCGTCCTTCATATCCAAACTCAACAAAACCGCAGGTCACAGCTATATAGATACGCCCGGCACCGTGTATCTAGAGGTTTTCGTTGACAGCCCCCAAGGTTGCATCGTATTATCTTTTTCGTTCGCGGGGGCGGCGGTCCAAAAGACCAAAGGACCTGCGGATACTTGAACGATTGGGAGTTTGCCCGAGTGGTTAATGGGGACGGGCTGTAAACCCGTTGGCTCTGCCTACATAGGTTCGAATCCTATAGCTCCCACCCGTCAAGTGCCTGTATAGCTCAGTCGGTAGAGCACTTCGTTGGTAACGAAGAGGTCACCAGTTCAAGTCTGGTTGCAGGCTCCATCCGGCGGTGTAGCTCAGTTGGTTAGAGCACACGGTTCATACCCGTGGCGTCACTGGTTCGAATCCAGTCACCGCTACCATAGGTAACACGGTGGCTTCTCAATAGTATGTTGAGAGGCCACTATGGTATAAAGGCAAAGTCCCGTCCGGGGACGACCTGTTTAGAGGAGGGCTTTATGGCCAAAGAGAAGTTTGAGCGCACTAAGCCGCATGTTAACATCGGCACCATTGGTCACGTCGACCACGGCAAGACCACGCTGACCGCTGCCATCACCAAGGTTCTCTCCGAGACCGAGGGCTGCAAGGCTGACTTCACTGCGTTCGAGAACATCGACAAGGCTCCCGAGGAGCGCGAGCGCGGCATCACGATTTCCGTCTCCCACGTTGAGTACGAGACCGCTGCCCGTCACTACGCTCACGTTGACTGCCCGGGCCACGCTGACTACGTCAAGAACATGATCTCCGGCGCTGCTCAGATGGACGGCGCTATCCTGGTCATCGCTGCTACCGA
>CABUJN010000007.1:0-61994 GCA_902491935.1 uncultured Collinsella sp. | reverse complement strand
AGTTCCGCACGCAAAGGAAAGCACTTAATGTGCTTTCCGTCTTGCGCAGGACTGTAGAGCAGCAAACTTAACCCCCGCCCTCAGCCCCGGAAGCCCTCCCGGATGGCCCCAAAAAATTTTTCAAAAAAGTTGTTGCGCGCCGGACAGACTTCTGTGTATACTAATCCAAGCAGCGCACGCGAGCGGAAACAAACGCGAACGTCTGCCTGGGGAGTTAGCTCAGTTTGGTTAGAGCGCCGGCCTGTCACGTCGGAGGTCGCGGGTTCGAGCCCCGTACTTCCCGCCAACGCAATTAAAGCCACGTCTTCGGACGTGGCTTTTTGCGTTTGATGCACTTTGTTTCGATAGAACGATCGCCCTGGTGTATCTTCGCCCAGAATCCCCGCGCCTTCGGGAACGCAAGTAAAATCTAATAAGTATATCTGTCTGAACAACAGCTTTGTTGCGCAACACCTGTTCTACGAGACAGGGGGTTAGGTTATACTAAATTGCACTGTGCGCCGCATCTGATGCATTTCGCTCCAAGCGCGGCACTCAGTGGATATCCGATTTACCATTTGGATGTCCTGGCGGTCATTTAGCGTCTCGACACAAGCTCGGCCCCGGAGCTCGTTCGAGCTGTTCGTATTCCTTGAAAGGGGAAAAATGGACATATCGAGGAAGACTGATTACGCCCTTCGAATGCTGGCGATGCTTGCTGAGGATCCGGAGTGTTTGCTTTCTGTTCGCACCGCTGCCGAAGAGGTCAATGTCCCGTATTCGTTTGCCCGCTCGATTCAGCACGGTTTGGTCCAGGCCGGTATTGTGGAGAGCCTGCGTGGCGTCCACGGTGGCATGCGTCTCAAGGTCAGTCCGGACGACGTCACTATCCGCCAGGTCGTCGAGGCCGTTCAGGGTCCTATGGTTATGAACGATTGCACCGCGCCCGATGGTGACTGTGCGCGCATGGGCGCGTGCTGCTATCATCCCCTGTGGGCCGGAGCTCAGGCGTTGATGCGCGACTACCTCGATTCCGTTTCGCTCGGCGACATCGTCGCTCACCGCCAGTTCCCGGCCGTCGATCCCAAGTTCGCCGACCGCGAAGCGTTTCCCGAGTACGCCACCTGCGCGTGTGCTTACCGGGAGGAATAGCGCCGCATAAGGAGCATAGCCATGATTCAGGACCCCTTTCGTTCGATGATTCGTTCGGAAGGGGTCCTGCGTTATCGCGACCTTCCGTGGCGCCGCACACGCGATCCGTACATCATTTGGCTTTCTGAGGTCATGCTGCAGCAAACACAGGTGCCGCGTGTGGAGGCGCGCATGCCGGTGTGGCTCGATCGTTTTCCGACTGTGCAGGCGCTTGCCCAGGCCGCGCCTTCCGATGTTTTGGACGCTTGGCAGGGCATGGGCTACAACCGACGCGCTCTGGCGCTTCACGGGGCCGCTCAGCGCGTTGTAGAGGACTGGGACGGGGAGTTTCCGCGTGAGACGCGTGACTTGGTCGCTCTGCCTGGTATTGGCCCGGCAACGGCGCAGGGTATCCGTTCGTTTGCGTTTGATCTTCCGGGCGTGTATTTGGAGACCAATGTGCGCACGGTCTTTTTGCATCATTTCTTTCCCGATGTGCCGGCCGTTCCCGATTGCGAACTGGTGCCGCTGATCCAAGCTGCCTGTCCGGCGGTCCCCGGTGCGGCGGCGGACGAGATCGCGCCCTTTGCCGCGCCTCAAGACGATGCCGACACGCCGCGCGCGTGGTATTACGCATTGCTGGATTACGGCGCGTATCTTAAAAAGACACTGCCCAATCCGTCCAGGCGGTCGGCGGGCTATAGTCGTCAGTCCAAGTTTGAGGGCTCGCGCCGCCAAAAGCGCGCGCATATCGTGCGTATGTTGTTGGCAGCGCGCGATGGGCAGCCGGCGGGGATTACGCTTGCTGATGCCGTGGTGGGCGTTAACGAGATGGAAGCGGCAGCCGGTCGCGGGCCGGTCGAGTGCGACTTGATCGCGGGCATTCTAGCTGACCTGGAGCGCGAGGGCTTTTGCCGAGCCGAGGACGATCGTTGGTTGAGTGTGTAGCCCGCTCAAATCTGAAGAACGGGATTGTAAGGTTTAAATTCGCGGCTTGAGGGCATCCTAAAGACAAGGTCGCTCAAAGCCTATGGGCGGCACGTGTTGAAGGGAAGTACACCTATGGATTTTGAGAATTCCCAAACCAAGAAGAACCTCGAGACCGCTTTTGCCGGTGAGTCCCAGGCACACACCAAGTATCGCTACTACGCATCTAAGGCCAAGAAGGATGGCTACGTTCAGATTTCGAATATCTTTGCCGAGACGGCGGGCAACGAGTCCGAGCACGCCAAGCTGTGGTTTAAGTATCTGCACGACGGCGCCGTTCCGGGCACTCTGGACAACCTGCGCGACGCCGCCGCGGGCGAGAACTACGAGTGGACCACGATGTACGACGAGTTCGCCAAGACCGCCGAGGAGGAGGGCTTTGCCGAGATCGCCGAGAAGTTCCGTGGTGTCGCCGCCGTCGAGAAGGCCCACGAGGAGCGCTACAACAAACTCGTCGAGCGCATCGAGTCGGGCGAGGTGTTTGAGCGTGAGGGCGTGAAGGTATGGAAGTGCCTGAACTGCGGGCACCTGCACGTTGGTGCCGAGGCGCCTGAGGTGTGCCCGGTGTGTAACCACCCGAAGGCGTACTTTGAGGAGCAGGTGGTGAACTACTAGCGCGTGGCGCTGGCATGAGCTGGGCCGGGAGGGCGGGATTACCTTCCCTCCCCGCTCACGGCTCCGCAGGGTCGCGTTGAGGGAAGGTAATCCCGCCCTCCTGGCCCGCTTTGGGTCGTCGCGTGCTCGCTACAGAAAAGCTGATTAGAAGTTTGTGTGCCGCCCCTTTTGGGCGGCACGTTTTGTATAGGGATTGGGTTGCGGCCATTTGGTTGATGGTTCGGTTATTTGGTTGACGGGGCTTGCTCCGGGTTGGGGCGGCGCCGTTGTTTAGGGGGTACACTGGGTGGCGACTTTTAGTTTATCTACTACCTGATGGGGTGTTTTTTATGGGCAAGAAGTCTCGGGCTCGGGTTGCTGCGGCGGGAACTCGCAAGGATCCTGGTCGTCGGGTTGCCGAGGGTAAAAAGGCCGATCGTGCCGAGAAGGACAAGAAAGTCGGCGCGCATGCTCATCCTGAGTGGGCGCCTCATTTGAATTCGGCTAGTGAGGATTTGACTGCCAAGTTGTTTACTCTGGTCGAGGTCATCTTGGGTGTGGTGCCCGTGGTGGTCATTGGTCTGTTCCTGGCCTCTAAGGATGCCACGAGCGTGGATAAGCTCACCGATGTCTTTTCTCAGGACCCCTCGATGGTGGTTACGTTTATCTCTGCGTGCCTGCAGCCGTTTGTGGCATACATGTTGTACATGATTTATCGCAAATACTGCGAGGGCGATGCGGGCTTTGCCGCCGGCAACCTGATTGGCCTCTTGTGCTCCGAGATTTTGCTGCTCAATATTCCCGGCGTCATCGGCATGGGCATCTTGTTGTGGCGTGTTTGGCGCAACGTCGCTCCGCACTTTGAGAGCTGGCTGTTTGAGCGTCGCGCAATGGGCGTGCTGGTCGACATCGCGGGCTCACTCGTGATCCTAGTCCTGGCGTTTATGTGTGCCACCGCAGCTCGAGGTCTCGCGGGCATGTAATCTGCTTTCACCGACTGCGGAGCGCGGGGCAACTGCTGGCTTTACCGCTCCGGGCGTCAGACCCGCGGCGCATCCCTTTCCCTCTCGCTCACGGCTTCGCAGGGTCGCGCGAGGCAAAGGCATACGCCGCGGGTCTGACGGCGCGAGCTTGCCAACGAGTTTTGGCTAATAGATTGGTTTGTGTGCCGCCCCTTTGGGGCGGCGCTTTTTGTGTGGGGTCCCTGTCTTCACAATTTTCGTCAAGCTTTTGGTTAGATTTTGGTCAGTTGGCGTAAGGGTGGAAGGCCAAAAGATTGCTGACGAAAAAAGCTCAGAGAAAGTGCTGGTAGGGGAGTTGTTGAGCTTTTCGACAGCTTTTGAGCAAAAGAAACTTTGTGGCTATTGCCGGCGATTGCGTTGTCGCGGTCATGGCGGTGCGGGATGCTGGTCGTAAGCGTCGAATGCTCCGATTTTTGGAGGCCAGCATGGATCTGTTTCTTGAGACTCCGCAGCAACAAGCTGAGCGCATGCTGCGTCAGCAGCAACGACTCATGGAGATGCAAATGCGAGGGGCGGCAGCCCAGCCCCCTGCGCAAAATGCCACGCCTGCGGTTTCGCCTGCGGGCGAATCGGCACCAGAGGCCTATTCCGTACAGCAAGATTCATATGCGCAGGAGCTTGCGTTCGACAAGCGTCGTGCGCGTCGTCGCCGTGTGGGCCAGCGCTTGCGCACATTGGCGATGATCGTGCTGATCCCGTTGGGGCTCGCGGCAATC
Source organism: uncultured Collinsella sp. (assembly GCA_902491935.1). Taxonomy (GTDB): domain Bacteria; phylum Actinomycetota; class Coriobacteriia; order Coriobacteriales; family Coriobacteriaceae; genus Collinsella. The sequence goes on along the minus strand of CABUJN010000007.1, from coordinate 57,565 downwards.
TTCTTAGCCTCATATGCCCTCACATGCATTCTCAACGGCGCCTCGCCCAGCGAGGTGCTTGAGCACTTGGCAGCTCTCGGTCAGCGCCTAGGCGATGTCGCAACAACCATCTGCGCCGGCTGGGAGAGTTAGCGTTTGTCACTTTAGGACTTCTAGGGAGTAGGGATTATCGCCACGAGTAGAATTCTTGCATCCTGCGGGTCCTGTCGTGCGACTGAATAGTACTATTGATGATGAATAATAATACCAAATGAATGGAGGTGCTCGGTTGAATCTGACCTTTGAGGGATTCTTAAAAGGCTATTGCCGAGAGCTATCCGGACAGCAGTCGCTCAGTTTTAGAAAACTGGTTAAGCAAGCGACGACGGTTGCGCCGCGCGTGGCGGAGCCCCTGTTTTTGCTCGCTTTGGCACAGGGTAAAGCCGAATACGTTCTGGGCTTATCCGAGGGTTCGTGGATGGAAGAGGGTTACCGAGGCGTTTTGTCCTTGTACGCCCAAACGGGTAGCCTGGCATCTCTATGCGCCGAGGATAAACTTCCTAATCGTTATGCCAACGTTTGGCGTGCGTATAGAGCGGTGAAGGAAAAGCCAGTGGCGGACAGAAGGATCAACGCCCTGATGCGAAAAAGAACGTTGGGAGCGCTAGAGGAATCGGGCGTAACGCGCTACGGTCTCTGCCGCGATTTGAATCTGAATAAGGGAAACGTGTACGCATATTTAGCCGGTGATGACTCAAAGGTGAGCAGGGAGACGGCGCGCCGCATTATGGAATATGCGGAGGAGAGGGGCGCCCAAGAAGGGACCGGGCGCCCGGTGCGTATGGCGGGGTAAGATTGATCGCGGTTTTGATTGGTGCTCGATTGGGTTTGTTGGGCGGAGTTTATGTCTGCTATTGATATTGTGCTTGTTGTGATCGCCTTGGTGGCGGTGGGGGTTGCTGTGGCTTGCGCCCTCCAACTCAAGAGCCTGCGTGCCGAGTTGCGGGAGCGTGGCGACAGTAGCGCGGAAACGCTGGCAGCACTCGAGCAGGCTAACAAAGCGCTCGATGCCCTGAACGTCGCGCTGGCCGAAACCCGCCGCACGGCCAATGCCATCGCGCAGCAGCAGACGACCGATGCGGCCGTGGAGCAGCAACGTTACCTGACCATCGCACGCGAGTTCTCGCAAGCTGGTGACCGGATGGATGACCTGCGCCGCGAGACGGTCCAACAGCTCGGCGCCAATCGCGAGGGCATCGAGCATCGCCTGGACAAGGTGCGCGAGACGGTCGATGCTCAGCTGGGCGCCATCCGCAAGGACAACAACGTGCAGCTCGATCAAATGCGTGCGACAGTGGACGAGAAGCTCTCTCGCACGCTCAACGACCGACTGTCAGCATCGTTTAAGCAGGTGAGCGACCAGCTCGAGGCCGTGTACAAGGGCCTGGGCGACATGCAGTCCATCGCCACCGGCGTGGGCGACCTTAAGCGCGTGCTGGGCAACGTGAAGGCGCGTGGCATTTTGGGCGAGGTGCAGCTGGGTGCAATCCTGGCGGACATCCTTACACCCGACCAGTATCTGGAAAACGTCGCCACCAAGCCCGGCGCCTCGGAGCGCGTTGAGTTTGCCGTCAAGCTGCCGGTGGACGAGGGCGACCCCGTGCTGCTGCCGATTGACTCCAAGTTTCCGGGCGACGCGTACGAGCATCTGCTCGACGCCCAGGAGTCGGGTGACGCTGAGGCCGTCGCCGCAGCGCGTAAGACGCTCGACACCATGGTTAAGCGCGAGGCCAAGGACATCTGCGAAAAGTACCTGAGTGTGCCGGCAACGACCAACTTTGGCATCATGTTCGTGCCGTTTGAAGGACTGTACGCCGAGGTCGTCAGCCGTCCCGGGCTTATCGAGACCCTGGGCCGCGACTATCACGTCAACGTTGCCGGCCCCAGCACCATGGCGGCCATCCTCAACAGTCTGCAGATGAGCTATCAGACGTTTAAGTTGCAAAAACGCACCGATGACGTGCTGCGCGTGCTCTCCGCCGTCAAGGCCGAGCTGCCGCGCTATCAAAAGGCGCTGCGCCGCGCCCAGCAGCAGATCGAGACCGCGGGCAAAACGGTCGAGGGCATCATCACCACGCGCACCAACGTTATGGAGCGCAAGCTCAAGGATATCGACGCGCTGGAAGACGCCGACCAAGCCGATGAGATCTTGGGACTCACGCCCGTGGGCCTTCCCACAGACCAAGAAGACGAGGACTAATTGCAACAAGACGGTGGGGCGCCGGCGTAAACGCGGGTGACCCGCTGCTTTTCGCATCGCGCTTGTCTGAAGCGTACTCCAATGTGCAACAATGGCGTTTCGCCCTATCAGACGCGAAAGGAAGCCCATGTCTCAGAGAAGCACCAGCCCGCTCAGCCGCTCCACCGTGCGCCGCACGCTGCAGCGGTTTTGGGGTGTCACGCGCACGCAGCCGCTGATTGTCTTTCTCTCGGTGTTCTCGTCGGCGGGCTACATCTTTTTGCTGACGTTTGCCAATACCTATGTGATGGCCCTCATTGTCGACCGCGTTCAAGCCGGTCCCGTGGCGGGTGACCAGGTGTTTGAGGTCTTCGGCCCCTATATCCTGGCGCTCGTACTCGTCAACCTGGTGGGTCAGATCCTCTCCAAGCTACAGGACTACACCGTCTACAAGCTCGAGATTGCAGGCAACTATCACCTGGCGCGTCTATGCTTCGACACGCTCTCCAACCAATCCATGACATTCCATACCAGCCGCTTTGGCGGATCGCTTGTGAGCCAGACAAGCCGTTTTATGAGCGGCTACACGGGACTGGTGGACGTGACGGTGTATTCGCTCATCCCCACCATCACCTCGGTCATCTGCACCGTGGCCGCACTCGCCCCGGTGGTGCCGACGTTTACCGTGATCCTGGTGTGCATCATGGTCGTCTACATTGCGTTTGTCTGGCTTATGTACAAGCGCATCATGCCGCTTTCGGCCGCGACGTCCGTCGCGCAGAACAAGCTCTCGGGCGTGCTCTCCGACGCGGTCACGAACATCTTGGCCGTCAAGACCTGCGGGCGCGAGGACTTTGAACGCGATCTGTTCGACGCCGCCGATCGTGCCGCGCGCGACGCCGAGACGGTCTCGATGCACGCCATGATGCAGCGCAACTTTACGACCTCGGGCCTTATCGTCATCACCATGGCCGTGGTGAGTGTGTTCGTGGCGGGCGGCAACGCGTGGTTTGGCATCTCGGCCGGCTCGCTCGTCATGATCTTTACCTACACCTATAACCTAACCATGCGCCTGAACTACGTGAGTTCCATGATGCAGCGCATTAACCGCGCGCTGGGCGATGCGGCCGAGATGACGCGCGTGCTGGACGAGCCACGTTTGGTGGCAGACGACCCGGACGCCCCTGAGCTCAAAGTGACCGAGGGCGCGATTGATTTTGAGCACCTGAGCTTTGCGTATCGTGATGCAGCGGCGGGCGAGAGCGTGTTCGATGATCTGACACTTCATGTGGCGGCAGGCCAGCGCGTGGGCCTGGTGGGCAAATCGGGCTCGGGCAAGACGACGCTCACCAAACTGCTGCTGCGCCTAGACGATGTTCAGGGCGGCCGCGTGCTCGTGGACGGTCAGGACGTCTCGCGCTGCACGCAGCAGAGCCTGCGCCGCCAGGTTGCCTACGTGCCGCAGGAGGCGCTGCTGTTCCACCGCTCCATTCGCGAAAACATTGCCTACGGTCGTCCCGACGCCACTGATGAGCAGATTCGCGAGGCCGCGCGCCTGGCCAACGCTCTGGAGTTTATCGACCGCCTGCCCCGTGGCTTTGACACCATGGTGGGCGAGCGCGGCGTCAAGCTCTCGGGTGGCCAGCGTCAGCGCGTGGCTATCGCTCGCGCCATCCTAACCGACGCGCCGATTCTGGTGCTCGACGAGGCGACCTCTGCCCTCGACAGCGAGTCCGAGGCACTGGTGCAGGAGGCGCTCGAGAACCTGATGCGCGGCCGCACCTCCATTGTGGTGGCACATCGCCTGTCCACCGTGGCGGCGCTCGACCGCATCGTGGTGCTGGCCGATGGCGAGATCGTCGAGGACGGCACGCATGCGCAGCTCGTCGAGGCGGGTGGTGAGTACGCGAACCTGTGGAGCCGTCAGACCGGCGCATTCTTGGAGGCGTAAGCGTCTCGGACGTGGGACAATTGTGCCCATTAGTTTATTGTGCCGTTGAGCCAAGGAGTCGTTATGCCACGCGAGACCAATGCCACCAAGCGCGAGCGCGCCATCGAGGTGTGTGAGCGCCTCGACCGTCGCTATGGCCCGGTCGAGTGCTTTTTGGACCACGAGAATCCCTTCCGCCTGCTGATCGCGGTGCTGCTTTCGGCGCAAACGACCGATGCACAGGTCAACAAAGTGACGCCGCGGCTGTTTGCCCAGTGGCCCACACCCGAGGCCATGGCTGGGGCGAGCGTGGCTGACGTGGCAGACACTATCAAGTCACTCGGCTTCTACAAGAGCAAAGCCAAGCATGCCGTCGAGGCCGCGCAGATGATCGTCGCCGACTATGGCGGCGAGGTGCCGGCCGACATGAAGGAACTCGTGAAGCTGCCGGGCGTGGGACGCAAGACGGCAAACATCGTGCTCAACGTGGGGTATGGCATCGTGGAGGGTATTGCGGTGGACACACACGTCAACCGCATTGCGCACCGCCTGATGCTGAGTCCTAAGACGCATGTCAAGGAGCCGCTCAAGACCGAGCAGGATCTGCTCAAGATTTTGCCGCACGAGTATTGGGAGTCGGTCAACCATCAGTGGATCACCTTCGGTCGCGAGATCTGCGACGCCCGCAAGCCTAAGTGTGACGAGTGTCCGCTGGCAGATTTGTGCCCCAGCGTGCGCGTAGCGGGGTAGGGCGGAACGCATCTTCGTCTGGCGTTTTTTGCGGGGCTGGGTTTGCCCTTGAGCCGGAGTCCTCTCCATGCGCTACCATGACAGACAATGTATTTGACGTACGACCCGCCGAGCTTGCCCCGGCGGGCTTTTGGCGTTGCGATGCCGGAGGAACAGCATGCTTATTCACCGTATAGCCGCGCAGCTCTACACTGCCGAGGCGCTGCAGACCGTCGAGGCCGGACTCGATGCCGGCGAGGACGTGACGCTGGCCGTGTCGCAGTCGGGTCGCACGCTTATGGCGGCCGCCCAGTTTGCGCGCCGTCCGCGCCCGACGGTCTACATTGTGAGCGGCGAGGATGCGGCCGATCGCGCCGCTCGTAGCCTTGCCGCCTACGTGGGCCTGGCGCATGTGTGCCGTTTTCCTGAGCGCAAGGATTATCCGTGGCGCGAGCAGGCGCCCGACGACGCCGTGGTAGCGCAGCGCTGCGAGGCCCTGGGACGCATCGTGCGCGGGGACAACTGCATCATGGTTGCCTCGGCTCGCGCGTTGCTGCGCTGCGTGCCGCCAGTCGAGAGCCGCTACTGGGAGTCCACGACCTTTGCGGTGGGCGAGGAGATTCCTTTTGACGAGGTGCCGCAGCGTCTGGTGGGCATGGGCTACACCAATGCCGGCGCCGCCGACGCGCCCGGCCTGTTCCGCGTGCACGGCGACACCGTCGAGGTGTTCCCCGCACAGGAAAAGGCGCCCGTGCGCATCGAGTTTTTTGGCGATGAGATTGACCTCATCCGCCGCATGGTGAGTTCCACGGGGCAGACCATCGGCAACGAGGATAGTATCGAGATCTTCCCGTGCCGCGAGCTGGCGCTCACCGACGAGGCGGTCCACAACATGCATGTGGCGCTCTATCGCGCCAGCCAGGACGATAGCAAACTGGCGGCGCTGCTCGAGATGGTGGATGCACGCATCGTCACGCCCGAGCTCGACCGCTTTTTGCCGGTGATGTACGGCCAGACCGTAAGCCCGCTGGCACACGTGAGCGGCAAGGCGCTCGTGGTTTTGTCCGAGCCGCGTTCGCTGTTCGACGACTGCCTGCGCGCCTACGAGGATATCGAGGCCCGTGCCGGCGAGGCGGGGATTGACCGACTGGATGGCCTGTATGTACGTGCTCAGCAGCTCGATTTTGGTGCTCAGCAGCGCCTGAACTATGTGAGCCTGATTCGCGCCGGCGGCGCGGTTACGGCAGAGCTCAAGATTGAGCAGCCTGCTATCGCAGGCTCGGACAACCGTTTTATGACGCGCATTCAGGAAGTCGTGGGCAAGCGCTACGCCTGCGTGTTTGCCATTCCCGACCGTGGTGCACGCGAGTCGATGGAGCTCACCTTTGGTGACGAGGGCATTACCTTTGAGGAGTCGCTGACCGCGGCACCCGAAAACGCCGGCGTCATTGGCGAGCGCGTGCGCGTGGCAGCGGCGGATTCTGCCGACCGTGCTGCCCGCCAGGATGCCCATGCTGCAATTCGCGAGCGCCGCGCCGACGCGCTCAACGCCCGCTCGCTCGAGGCGGGTGCCGCCCAGGCAGCCGCCGGCGCCGCCGTGCCCACCATCTCGCGCGGACGCGTGACCTTTGTCGATGCCGCCTTGCCGCAGGGCGTAGTGGTGACCGATGCCAACCTGGCCGTGTTCTCGATCGCCGACCTCAACGCCCGCATGGATGCCAACCGCGCGCGCAGCCGCCGTAAGGTGGACATTACGCAGATCACGTTCCCGTTTAAGCCGGGCGACTACGTGGTGCACGCCACTCACGGCATCGCGCTCTTTAGCGAGATCGCGCGCCAGGAAGTGGGCGGCAAGGAGCGCGACTACTTCTTGCTGGAATATGCCGACGGCGACAAACTCTACGTGCCGCTCGAGCAAGTCGACCGTATCACGAGATACGTCGGTCCCGACGGCGACAAGCCGCGCCTGACCAGGCTCAACACCGCCGACTGGACGCGCGCCACCAACAAGGCGCGCAAGAACGCCAAAAAGCTGGCGTTTGACCTGGTCGATTTGTATACGCGCCGCTCGTCGATTACCGGTATCGCCTGCCCGCCCGATACACCCGAGCAGATTGAGATGGAGGAGAGCTTCCCCTACGACGAGACGCGCGACCAGCTGGAGGCCATCGCCGACATCAAGGCCGACATGGAGGCGCCCAAGCCCATGGACCGCCTGCTGTGCGGCGACGTGGGCTTTGGCAAGACCGAGGTCGCCCTGCGCGCGGCGTTTAAGTGTGTGGACTCCGGCCGTCAGGTCATGGTGCTCTGCCCCACGACCATTCTGGCCCAGCAGCACTACGAGACCTTCTTTGAGCGCTTTGCCCCGTTTGGCCTCGAGGTCGAAGTGCTCAGCCGCTTCCGCACCCCGGCGCAGCAAAAGCGTGCGCTTAAGGCGTTTGCCGAGGGCACGATTGATGTGCTCATCGGCACGCACCGCTTGCTTTCTGCCGACGTGAACCCCAAGAACCTGGGCATGGTGATCATCGACGAGGAGCAGCGCTTTGGTGTGCAGCACAAGGAGCAGCTCAAGAACCTGCGCGAGCAGATTGACGTGCTCACGCTTTCGGCAACGCCGATTCCGCGAACCATGCAGATGGCCACGAGCGGCGTGCGCGACATGAGCCTGATCACGACGCCGCCGACCGGGCGTCGTCCCGTGATCGTGCACGTGGGGGAGTACGACCCCGATGTGGTGAGTGCGGCGATTCGCCTGGAGGTGGGCCGCGGCGGTCAGGTGTATTACGTGTCCAACCGCGTCAAGACCATCGACGACGCCGTGGCGCGCGTGCACGAGGCCGCGCCCGAGGCGCGCGTGGGCGTGGCGCACGGCAAGATGAGCCCGCGCGAGGTCGAGGACGTGATGATCGAGTTCGCGACCAAAAAGATCGACGTGCTCATCGCCACGACCATCGTGGAGAGCGGTATCGACAACGCGACCGCCAACACGCTCATCATCGAGGATTCGCAGCGCTTGGGCCTGGCACAGCTCTACCAGCTCAAGGGCCGTGTGGGCCGTTCTGCCACGCAGGCCTACGCGTACTTTATGTTCCCGGGCGAGCTGCCGCTCACCGAGGAGGCTACGGCACGCCTGACTGCACTTTCCGAGTTCCAAGACCTGGGCAGCGGCATGCGCATCGCCATGCGCGACCTGGAGATCCGTGGTGCCGGCTCGCTTATGGGCGCCGAGCAGCACGGCAACCTGTCGAGCGTGGGCTTCGACCTGTTTACGCAGATGTTGGGCCAGGCAGTGGCCGAGGCGCGCGGCGATGACGACGCCGGCGTGGAGGCGGCGAGCGTGGGCATTAACCTGCCGGCTGACTACTTCTTGTCCGAGGAGTACATGCCGGCGGTGGACCAGCGCGTGCTCGTGTACCGCAAGCTCGCGGCGGCTGAGGACCTGGAGAGTGTCGACGAGGTGCAGGAGGAGACCGAGGCTGCGCACGGTGAGCTGCCGTTGGCGGGACTCAACCTGTTCAATCGCGCGCGCATCCGCATTCGCGGCGAGCGCCTGGGGCTCGAGAGCGTCACGCTCAGCGGCGGTCGCATCACGTTTTTGGGCGTCGACGTGCCCAAGAAGGTGGCCTTTGAGCTTAAGACCCGCTATGGCGCGGTGAACTTCCCCAAGAGCCGCAAGCTGTCGGTGCCCTACAAGGCGGGCGCCGGTGCGGGCAGCGGCCTGGGTCGCGGCCTCGACGCCAACGACGGCACCGGCCCCGTGGCCGCGGCGCTCATGCTGCTGCAACAGCTGGGCGCTAGTGATGATGACTAGCGAGTCGACGCTGCAAACACCCCATTTGGGCATTCTGGCTCCATCGAAAGGAAAGCATGTTCGGATACATCTATAAGAAAGATGCCGCCATTATCGCGGTTGTCCTGTGCCTTTGTCTGGGCGTGGGCAGTTTCTTCGATTATCAGATCTCGAGCGCGCTGTTCAATATCGGCAGCATGTACGGTCGCTTTATCGAGGCCGCCGGCGAGCTGCCGTTCGAGCTGACGGCGAGCGTCGCGGGCGTTATGCTCGTACGCGCGGTGCCTCCCGACTCCAGGGGGAGCAAATGGCTCGCCGTGCTCGGCATCCTCGTCAACGTTGGCCTGACCGGCTACGAGATCGTTTCGTCCCTGAGGGTTGGCGGCAAACTCATCGCGGCTCAGTTGGTGCTGACGTTTGTGCTGGTCATCGCCGCCAACCTTATCGTCTATCGCCTCACGCGCACGACCGAGCCCGACGAGCTTACGCGCTGGGCGTTGATGGTGCTTGCCGTGTGGGTCGCTCAGGCCATCATCCTCAACGTGATCGTCAAGCCGCTGTGGTCGCGCCCACGCATGCGCGTGATCGAGGTCACGCCGGGGCTCAATTTTCAGCCGTGGTGGGTAATCGGTAACCCCGACAAGTGGAGCTATATCGCGGCCGGCGTAATCAAGGACGGCTTTAAGTCGTTCGCGAGCGGGCACACGGCGCATGCGGCGATCGGCCTTATGCTCGCCGGGCTTCCCGCGGCGGCCTTTAAGGGAAAACCGTCGCGCCGCCGCGTGGTCTTTTGGACGGCGGCTGTGGTCGCGGCGCTCGTCGCGTTTGGCCGTATCGTGATCGGGGCGCACTTTTTGAGTGATGTGAGCTGCGGTTTTGCTCTGGTACTGGCACTCGAGTGCCTTGCCGCGCGCATTGCCTATCCCAACGGCGTACAATAGCTCCGTTTGAATCATCTGGCCGATACCCGGTAAGAGAGGATTGCCATGCTCGCGTTCAACAACGACTATTCCCACGGCGCACACCCAGCGGTGCTGCAGGCGCTCGTCGATACCAACATGGAGCCGCAGCCCGGCTACGGTACCGATGCGCATACCGAGCGTGCCAAGCAACTTATTCGCGAGGCCTGCCAGACCCCCGATGCCGACGTGTTTTTTCTGGTGGGCGGCACGCAGGCCAACGCGACGGTGATCGACATGCTGCTCGCGCCGTACGAGGGCGTCGTTGCTGCCGAGACTGGCCACGTCGCCTGCCACGAGGCGGGCGCCATCGAGTTTGGCGGTCACAAGGTACTCACCATCCCCGGCTACGAGGGCAAGATGCACGCCGAGGACCTCGAGAACTATATCCAGGTGTTCTACGAAAACGAGAGCTACGAACACACGGTGTTCCCGGGCGCCGTGTACGTGAGCCTATCGACCGAGTACGGCACGCTGTACTCCAAGGCCGAGCTCGCGGCGATTCACGCGGTTTGCCAGAAGCGCGAGATTCCGCTGTTTGTGGACGGTGCTCGCCTGGCCTATGCGCTGGCGGCCGATGAGTGCGACATTACCCTGCCCGAGCTGGCGCAGCTGTGCGACGTGTTCTACATCGGCGGCACCAAGTGCGGCGCGCTCTGCGGCGAGGCCGTGGTGTTTTGCGGCATGCACGCTCCGGCGCATCCTATTCCGCGCATTAAGCAGCACGGCGCGCTGCTTGCCAAGGGCCGCCTGACAGGCGTGCAGTTTGAGGCGCTCTTTACCGACGGCCTGTATTTTGAGATTGGTCGCCAAGCGATCGAAACCGCGCAGGCGCTTCGTCGCGTGCTGCACGAGCGCGGCTACCAGTTCTTCTTGGAGACGCCGACCAACCAGCAGTTCGTGATTCTGCCCAACGAGGATATGGCCCGCATTCGCGAGCATGCCTCGATCGAGTACTGGGAAAAGTACGACGATACTCACACGGTGGTGCGCTTTTGCACCAGCTGGGCCACGACGCAGGAGGACATCGACGCGTTGGCGGCTGTCCTGTAGCTTGATGCAATGACGAGGGCCGCCTTGCGCTGGGTCTGGCGCAAGGCGGCCTTTGCTTCTGGGGGAGAAGGGTTGTATGACCGAAATGTTCGAGCCGACGATTCGCCTGGCGACGCCCGATGATGCGCCGGCGTTGCTTGCCATCTATGAGCCGTATGTGCGCCAGACGGCGATTACCTGCGAATACGAGGTGCCGAGCGTTGAGGAGTTTGCCGGGCGCATCGAGCGTACGCTCAAGCGCTATCCGTATCTGGTGATGGAGCTGGACGGGCGCCCGGTAGGCTATGCCTATGTGAGTCAGCTCAACAGCCGCGAGGCCTATGACTGGTCGGTCGAGACGTCGATCTATCTGGCGCGCGATGTGCGCCATGGCGGGCTGGGTCGCAAGCTGCACGACGCGCTCAAGCAATGCCTGGTCGCAATGGGCATCACCAACATGTGCGCGCTCATTGCCGTGCCGCACGATAAGGACGACGAGTACCTGACGCATAACAGCCAGGATTTCCATGCCCATATGGGATATCGCCTGGTGGGCGCCTTCGACCGCTGCGCCCAAAAGTTCGGCCGCTGGTACGACATGTGCTGGATGGAGCTGATTCTGGCCGAGCGCACACCCAACCAACCCAAACCAACCTGGTTCCCCGACCTCCCCAAACCTACCATTTAGGGACAGGTTTATTTTGGCGGGTTAGCCGATGGGCTCGGTGTATTTGGCGCGGTCGGTGCGTTGGATGCGCTTGGAGACATGGAGCGGGCGGCCGTCGGTGTCGTAGACGTAGTCGGTGATCAGGATCAGCGCCTGCCCACGCTCAACGTTGAGCAAAAACGCCTCGTTTTGCGAGGCATAGCACACCTCAAAGGTCTTATGCCCCTGTGCCGGCGCGCGATGGAATTCCTGGCGCAGCGTGGCGTAGAGTGAACCGTTGATATCGCGGTCGATGAGCGTCTCGAAGCTTGGCGGTAGGTAGGTGGTCTCCAGGCACAGTGGCGCATCGTCCAGATAACGCAGACGGACAAGTTTGACGAGCTTGCTGCCCACGGCGGCATCAAAGAACTTAGCTATGCTGCCGGCCGCCTTGGCAAAGCCCGAGTCCACGGTGCGCGTGGTGGGCTTCATGCCCTGACCCTGGACCTGCGCCGTGTAGCTCGAAAACACCAGGTTGTTCTCGTGGAGCGCCGGCGTGTCGGCCACAAAGGCGCCGCGCCCGCGCTCGGTGCGCACCAGGCCCTCATCAACGAGCACCTTAAGGGCGTGGCGCACGGTGCTGCGCGACAGCCCCGATTCGTCCATGAGTTCCATCTCGGACGGTAGCTTGTCTTCGCGCGCGTAGACGCCGGCGGCGATGCGGTCACGCAGCATGCCCGCCAAGCGCTCGTATTGGGCCAGTTTCTTTTTTGACGAAGCGTTCATGCGATCAACCTGTATCTAACCTGTGTGCGAATCTAATCAAGCATGTATTCAATACAACAACAAAACCGCTGGTAGCTAGTTATCGAAAACTGCATCAGCAAAATTTCTAAGACAAATATAGCATACAACTAGTCGACATAACCAAAACATGTATGTAACTTGTATGCCTGTGATGAGCATCAAACGAGAAGAAAGGCTGATGCACGATGACTACTCAGAAACAGGTTAAGGATGTCGTCTCCCAGGTTTTGGCTGACAAGGCAGACAAGGGCGGCATCAAGCGCGTCGTGTGGATTGGCGCCGGCGGATCCAACGGCGGCAACTATCCTGCCCAGTACTTTATGGAGCACGAGGCCACGCAGGTCGTGAGCTCCAGCTACACCAGCAACGAGTTCGTGCACGCCACGCCCGCCTATGTCAACGAGAACACCCTGGCGGTCGTCGTGTCCATGCGCGGCACCAAGGAGACCATCGTCGCCGCCCAGGTCGCCAAGGACCACGGCGCCAGCACCATCGCCATCTATGTTGACGAGTCCGGCCTTACCGAGGTCTGCGACTACAAGATCAAGTACGACAGCCTGGCCGTCGACGAGTCCTGCATGGGTCGTACCAACTCCGCCGTCGTGACCATGATCGCCATGGAGCTTACGCAGCAGACCGAGGGTTATGCCGAGTACGAGACCGCTATGGCCGCCTTCGACTTGGTCGACCCCATCTATCGCAAGGCCGTCGAGTACACCCGTCCGCTCGCTGCCAAGTGGGCCGAGCAGAACGCCGACAAGCCCTGCATCAACGTGATGGCTCAGGGTCCGCTCTTTGGTGCCGCCTACGTCTTTAGCATCTGCAACGTGCAGGAGATGCTGCAGATCGACTCCTGCACCATCAACACCTGCGACTTCTTCCACGGCCCCTTCGAGATCCTGGACAAGCGCACCTCGCTGTTCCAGCTCATCAGCGTCGGCCGCAGCCGCTGCAACGACGAGCGCGGCATCCGCTTCGTCAACCAGTACGGTGGCGAGCGCGTCTATCAGCTCGACGCCAAGGAGCTCGGCCTCAACGACATCAAGGACAGCGTGAGCGAGTACTTCAACCACCTGATCTTTGCCCCGATCCTCAACAACGTGTACATGCGTGCGCTCTCTGCCGTCACCCACAAGGACTACATGACACGCCGCTACATGTGGAAGCTCGATTACTAAGGGATAGAGTGGCCTAACAGCTCGATATCCTCATAAGTTGCGGTGGAATAGTTCCTGTTTGGGGGTTTGAAGCCTCTATTTAGGAACTATTTCACCGCAACCGCCGAATGATCCGCTGGGGACGGAGGAAAACGGATCACTTTTCCGCTCGCCGATTTGTGTCTTGAAAAATGTATATAACGACTATAACGTAGTATGAAACATATTGGAAACAATACTGAGGAGGCTGCGTTGAAGAAAAGCAATCTGGGCTATGTGCTGGTGCTGATCGCCGCGCTTATGTGGGGCAGCATCGGAATCTTTGTAAACGGCATCTCGGCCATGGGCGTTTCGTCCCAGAGCATGGCTGCCTTTCGCTTGTTGTCGGGTGCCGTCTTAATGGCTCCGGTCTTGGCGTTTATGGGTTGCCAGGGAGGTGCTCGTGAGGGAAAAGCCTCGGGTCCTATGGCACTATTCAAGGCAAGTCCTAAAGAGCTTGTTCCCTGCGCGCTTCTTGGCATTATCGGCCTCGCCACCGCTAACACGCTTTATTACGAGTGCATGGGCGAGGTGGGCATGTCCACGGCCTCGGTGCTGCTTTACACCTCGCCGGTGTTTGGCGTCGTGCTCGGCCGCGTGCTTTATCGCGAGGACGTGACCCCCAACAAGCTCGTCGCCATCGTCTTTAACATTGTGGGTTGCGTGCTCGCGGTGACGAGCGGCGACCTGTCTGGTTTCCATTTCTCGGCTTGGGGCGTCGCGTCGGGTGTGATCGCCGGACTTTGCGGTGCACTTCTGGCGGTGTTTAGCCGTATGGCTACCAAGACGCTGCATCCGCTGGCGGTGACGTTTTGGGGCTTTGTCTTTGGCGGATGCTTTATGGCAGTGCTTTCGGCTCCGTGGTCCGATGTAGCCGCGGCAATGTCCCCGCAGCTCATTCTGCTGTTCGCGGGCTTTGGCTTTATTCCTACGGCCCTTGCGTACATCTTCTATATGCAGGGCCTTTCGATGGATCTTGAGACATCGAAGGTGCCGGTCGTGGCTTCGTTCGAAACCGTGGCGACCGTTCTGGTCGGTATTGGCATCTACGCCGAGCCCGCTGGCGCGATCAAGGTCCTGGGCATCGTGCTGGTGCTCGCGTCCATCCTGATTATGAACACCGATTTCTCCAAGCTGCGCAACAGCGCCTTTGTCGGCCATATCGTTGAGAGCATGACCTTTAAGCCCAACGCGTGGTGGACGGAGAAATCGCAGGACATGGATCTGTTCCGCGAGCGCACCGGCATCGCGCTGGAGCCCACCGTGCAGGAAAGCCCCTGGTACTTCGTGCGATAGGGGATTGAGCGCGGCGTCCGACCTGGGGTTATCCAGCCAGCGCCGGCCTACCCAGCCCCAACGTTTCAAGTACGTTAAACCCGTCAACGGTCGATTTTCACCCGCGAACGGTCTTTATACTAATTAGCAATATAAGCAACGTATAAGACGTTATAATGACCATAACGAAAAGGAGGAGGCAAGATGAATCAGATCATTCTCGCATCTCATGGCGGCCTGGCCGCAGGCGCCAAAGACACGCTCGAGATGGTTCTCGGCGACGTGTCGAACGTCCACGTCGTGTCGCTTGCTCGTGACGACAAGGAGCCCATCACCAATAAGGTGGACGCCATGATCGCCACGTTCAACGCGGACGACACCGTCTATGTGCTGACCGATATGCTCGGCAGCTCGGTCAACAACAACATGGTCGAGCTTTCCAAGAACGGCACGAAGTTTACGGTTGTCAGCGGTTTCAACATCCCGCTGGCGCTCACGCTCGCTATGAGCCCCGTCCCCGTCAAGGGCGCCGAGCTCGCGGCCCTCATCAACGAGGCCCGCACCGGTCTGACCAACCCCAACGCACCGGTCGAGGCCGCCGCGGCTCCCGCAAAGAAGGCCAAGGCGTCCCGTCACAGCTCCGGTCCCGCCAAGATCGTCCTCGCACGTCTTGACTACCGTCTGCTGCACGGCCAGGTCGTCTTTACCTGGACCACCAAGGTCCAGGCCGAGCGCATCATCGTCGTCGACAACGCTGCCGCCAACGATGACATCAAGAAGGGCGCTCTTAAGCTGGCCAAGCCCCAGGGCGTGCGCCTGAACGTCTTCACCGTCGAGCGTGCCCTCGCCAAGATGGATAAGCTCAACACCCTCGGCGAGCGCGTCATGTTCGTCTTTGGCAACACTGCCGAGATGCTGCAGTTCTGCCAGGGCTACAAGCTCGACGCCATCAACCTGGGCGCCACCGCCAACCACAACGGTGCCGATCAGGTCGGCGGCAAGGACAGCTCCGTCTTCCTCGACGCCACCCAGAAGGCCGACGTCAACCAGCTGCTCGACATGGGCATCAAGCTCTATGTCCAGCAGACCCCTACGTATCAGAGCGTCGACATCGACGCCAAGCTGTAATCAACCAGGCTTTTGCCTGACTGAAAGGAGAAGGGTATGAATACGTTCATCAGTGCGGTGCTCGTCGGCCTCGTCGGCGTGTTCTGCATGTGGGACTCCCGCCTGCTCGGTCGTCTTAACTTCGAGCAGCCCCTCGTTGGCGCTACGCTCGTCGGTCTGCTGCTGGGCGATGTGCCCACCGGCCTTGCCGTCGGTGCCGCCGTCGAGCTCGTGTCCATGGGCCTGGTGCAGGTCGGCGCCGCCGTTCCGCCCGATATGGTCCTGGGCGGCATCGTGGCCGCTGCCTTTGCGTGCCTGACCGATGCTTCCGCCGAGACCGCCATGACGATCGCCATCCCGGTCGCCGTCCTGGGTCAGCTCCTCGGCATCGTGTTCCGTTCCATCATCGCCGCCCTCACCCATGTGGCAGATAGCGCGATCGATAACGGAAAGTTCAAGACCGCCTACCGTATGCACATCTGCGCCGGCTCCGGTCTGTACGCCATCATGTACTTCCTGCCGATCTTCCTCGCCGTCTTTGTTGGCACCGACCTGGTTCAGGCCATCGTCAACATGGTTCCCGAGTGGCTGTCCACTGGTCTTAACGTTTCGACCAAGATCATGACCGCCTACGGCTTGGCCCTGCTGCTCACCATGATGATCAAGAAGGGTATGACTCCGTTCCTGTTCATCGGTTTCCTGCTCGCCGCTTACCTCAACCTGTCCGTCATCGCGGTCGCTCTGATCGGCGTGTGCCTGGCTGTCGTCTTCATGGGCTTCAAGTTCAATGGTTCCCATGCAGCCGCCGGTGTCGATTCCGACTACGATCCGCTCGAAGACGACGAAGACTAAGGAGGAACACACTATGGCAACCGCAACCAAGGACGTGTCCCTGAACAAGAAGGTCAGCCAGTTCTTCTGGCGCTCCTGGGCCATCCAGGCCTCTTGGAACTACGAGCGTCAGATGAACATGGGCTTCCTCTACGGCATGGTTCCCACGCTCGATCGCCTCTATCCGGATGAGTCCGACCCCAAGCAGCTCGCTGCTAAGAAAGAGGCTTACCACCGTCACATGGCGTTCTACAACTGCACCCCGCAGACGAGCGCTTTCATCCTGGGCCTCTCCGCCTCCATGGAGGAGGAGTACGCCAAGGATCCCGAGAACTTCGATCCCGATTCGATCAACGCGGTCAAGACCTCCCTCATGGGTCCGCTTTCCGGCATCGGTGACTCCTTCTTCCAGGGCACCATCCGCGTCATCGCCTTTGGCCTGGGCGTTCAGCTGGCTCAGCAGGGCTCCATCATGGGCCCGATCCTGGCCATGCTCATCTCCATCGTCCCCTCTGTGCTGATCACTTGGTTCGCAGCCAAGATGGGCTATCAGGGTGGCCACGAGTACCTGAGCAAGCTTCAGGGCGGCGACCTCATGGAGAAGCTCATGTATGTCTGCGGCATCGTGGGTCTTATGTCCGTGGGCGGCATGATCGCTACGCTGATCGGCGCCACCACCCCGCTGCAGTTCGCTGAGGGCACCGTCGTTATCCAGGACATCCTGGACGGCATGATGCCCCAGATGATCTCCCTCGGCCTCACCGGCCTTATGTACTGGCTCATCAAGAAGAACGTCAACACCGGTTGGCTTCTCGTGATCGCCATTGTGGGCGGCATCGCCCTCTCCGCGGCCGGCATCCTGGCCTAGTCGCGACCAAGCGCTTAACCGCTTTCCCCCGGGGGCCTGCCTGGCATCCCATACCCCAGGCAGGCTTCCATCCCTAAAATGCGACAATGGGACAGTCCCTTTGTCGCATCCTCAACGGGCCGGCGACTCGGCCCAAACCACGGTAACCCTGCGAGCGCCCGGCAATGTGGCGCCGCAAAAATCGAAAGGAATGTGTCAGATGTACGAGATCGACCTTAACCTCCCTAAGCAGATCGTCGCTGACGTCCTGTCCAACCACGAGATCCACAGCGTCGCTTTCGTCGGCTGCGGTGCCTCCATGTCCGACCTGTACCCCGCCAAGTACTTCCTGGCCAACAACACGGACAAGCTGAACGTTCAGATCTTCACCGCTAACGAGTTCAACTACGACACGCCCTCCTGGGTCAACGAGCACACCTTCGTGATCACCTGCTCCCTCGGTGGCTCCACGCCCGAGACCGTCGAGGCCAACAAGACCGCCAAGAAGCACAACTGCCCGGTCGTCTCCCTCACCAACAAGGCTGGCTCCGCTCTGACCGTCGACGCCGACCACGTTATCGTTCACGGCTTCCACGCCAACTACGCTGCCAAGTGCGAGAAGCCCGGCTACGCCATCGCTCTTGCTCTCGAGATCCTTCAGCAGACCGAGGGCTATGACCACTATGAGGACATGATCACCGGCCTCACCAACGTCTTCGAGCTCTGCGAGAACGCCGCTCAGCACTGCAAGAAGCTCGCCAAGAAGTTCGCCGAGGACTTCAAGGACGACAAGATGATCTACTTCATGGCTTCCGGTGCCTCCGAGAAGATGGCTTATTCTAACGCCGCCTTCCTGTTCACCGAGATGCAGTGGATCGACGCCGCCGCCTACAACACCGGCGAGTACTTCCACGGCCCGTTCGAGGTTTCCACCGAGGGTAAGCCCTACGTCTTCCTCATGTCCGATGGCGCCACCCGTCCGATGGACGCCCGCGCCCTCACCTTCCTTGAGCGCATGGGCGCCAAGGTCGCTCTGATCGACTCCAAGGACTACGGCCTGGCTGACGCTGTGCCCGCGAGTGTCGTCACCTACTTCAACCCGCTGCTGCACCTCGCCGTTATGCGCGAGTACGGCAACCAGATCGCCGAGGCCCGTCAGCACCCGCTGACCATGCGTCGCTACATGTGGAAGCTTTCCTACTAATCACAAGTAAGTAGACCTTACGGGTTGATTGAGAGGGGATGGGGTTTGCGCCCCATCCCCTTTTTTTGCTCTGGGGAGGGCGTGTCTGTCGCGTCATAAAACCCCAGATAAAACCTACCAAAATAAACCTGTCCCTTTTTGGCAGGTGGGAGGAGATGCGTATGATCAAGGCAGTGCTGTTTGACATGGACGGCGTGCTGGTCGATACCGAGTGGTTCTACAACCGTCGCCGCGTGGCGTTTATGGAAGAGAAGGGGTTCCACTTTGACGAGATCCCCGATCTTTCGGGGTCTAACGAGCCTGCCATTTGGGAGGCGTTGGTGCCCGACGATGTTGAGCTGCGCGAGCGCCTGCGCGTGGAGTACAAGCAGGTCTACAGCCCGGACCACCCCGTTCCGTATGCCGAGCTGCTCAACGAGCAGACGGAGCCGGTGATGCGCAAGCTGCACGAGCGCAGCGTGAAGTGTGCCATCGCGAGCTCGTCCTATCGCGAGTTGATTGACGAGCTGGTGGAGATCGCTGACATTGCCGATGTGCTGGATTACACCATCAGCGGTCACGAGTGCAGTGCGTTTAAGCCCGATCCCGAGATCTACCTGCGTGCCATGGAGGCGCTGGGGGTGGAGCCTGCCGAGTGCCTGGTTATCGAGGATTCGCCTTTAGGAATCGAGGCCGGCAAGCGCTCCGGCGCCCGAGTCCTGGCGCTGCGTCCGCACGAGGGCGTCAACCTGGATCAGTCCGCCGCCGACGTTGTCATCGACAACCTGACCGACATCCTATCTGCCATTTAGGGACAGGTTTATTTTGGCAGGTTTTATCTGGGCAAACGTCGAATTCGCCGTGAAGGGATCGCTCTCTTCACGGCGTTTTTCTTTTGAGCGGCCTCACAGTCCTTCTGATGGTTGTCGAGAGAGGGTGAATTGAAGCGCCCCCGCACGCTCCATGCTACAATCGCGGACATGCCCCACAACTACATCTGCCTTCGAAAGGAGCCTACGTGGCGAACGCCATCGATCAGCTCACGGACCGAGTGCTCGTGCTCGGCCGCCTCACCATCGTCCGCCGCGCCATTACTGCCGTGGCGGTCACCATTTCCGCCGTTCTCCAGACATTCCTGATCCAGGCGTTCATCCAGCCCGCCGACCTGCTTCCGAGCGGTCTCACCGGCGTCGCGGTCCTGCTCGATCGCGTTACTTCGCTGGGCGGCGTTCACATCGACATCTCGCTCGGTATGCTCGCGCTCAACATCCCCGTGGCACTCCTATGTTGGAGCGGCATCAGCAAGCGCTTTGTCATCTTCTCGATGATGCAGGTCGTGCTCTCGTCGCTGTTCCTTAACGTCTTTCACTTCGCTCCATTTTTGGGCGACAAGATCATGCTAATCATTTTTGGCGGCGTGGTCTCGGGTCTGGGCGCTGCCATCGCGCTTAAATCCGGCGCATCCACCGGCGGCACCGATTTTATCGCGCTGTGGGTTTCCAACCACACGGGCAAGACCATCTGGGGCGTCATCTTTGGTTTCAACTGCTTTATCCTGGCGATCTTTGGCTTTATGTTTGGCTGGGACAAGGCGGCGTATTCCATCGTGTTCCAGTTTATTTCGACCAAGACCATCGACAGTTTCTATCGTCGCTACGATCGCGTGACGCTGCAGATCACGACGCGTAAGGCAGACGAGGTCATGACTGCCTACGTAAACCATTTTCAGCACGGCATTAGCTGCGCCGAGGTCATCGGCGGATACAGCCGCGAAAAGATGTGTCTGCTGCACACCGTTGTCTCGACCTACGAGAGCCAGGACATTATCAAGCTGGTGTGCGACGTTGATCCCGGCGCCGTGATCAACGTGTTCCATACGCTCAACTTTGTGGGCGGCTGGTGGGGCGGTCATGTCGACGAGCCCATGCCCACGGCCGTTCCCGATCCCGACAAGCCCGCACGCATGGCCAGCAGGCAGGCGCGCCTCAGCGAGCAGGACAGCCTGCAGCAGGACGACGGCAGGTAGAGTGTTGGCATTTTGCCGGCACGGCGCAATCCTGTCCGCTTGAGCCTCCCGAAAGCCTCGCTGCTTTCGGGAGGCCTTCGTTTGCCCAGTTAAAACCTACCAAAATGAAGCTGTCGCTTTTTGGTAGGGAGGGTGTATCGTTTTATCATTATGAGGTAACATGAAACTAGACGTTATATACGTATTAGTTATTTCGATATTTCGATAAGAGTGATTAGATATGCCTGCGCCCAAAAATGCACCGCTTTACCAGCAGATTTATGACGAAATCAAAGATGCGATCGAGAAAGGTGTTTATGCGCCCAAGGAGCGTATTCCGTCCGAGCTTGAGCTAGCCGAGCAGTACGACGTGAGCCGAATTACGGTGCGTCGCGCCGTCGAGGAGTTGTGCTCCGATGGCTACCTGGTTAAGCAGCAGGGCCGCGGCACCTTTGTTTCCACGCCGCACATCAATCGTCAGTTCCATGCCTCGACGCTGCAGACGTTTACCGCGCTGTGTGCCGGCAACGGCATGAAGGCCGGTGCACACGTGGTCGATCGCCAGATCGTTCCGGCGCGTCAAAACGAGATGGAGTTCTTTGGTCTGCAGAAGGACGCGCTGCTGCTGCACATCAAGCGCGTGCGTACGGCCGACGGTGAGCCCATCTTTGAGGAGAATATCTTTGTGCCGTTTGACGCCTACCGTGAGCTGTTGACGGCCGATCTTGAGGACAAGTCGATTTTTGCCGAGGTCGAGCGTGTTGGCGGAACGCCGATTGTCTCGGTTGGCTACCGCACGGTCGAGGCCGTTCGCGCCAATGCCGAGCAGGCGGCCGAGTTGGGCATTGCTCCGCACGATCCGCTGCTCAATCTACGTGCCGGCTTCACCGGCCCCAATGGCGAGCCGGTCCTGATGGGTAAGCAGTACTACGTGGGATCGCGCTACGTTATGGTCATGTAGCTCTAGTTGCGCGGTTTTCCAAACCGCGCAACGGCTCGACGCTGCAAGCCCGCCAGAGCGGCAATCTGCCTTTCAACTTCGGCGGCATGACCAGGAGGTTCCGCCGTTCTGACGAACGACGGACCGGTCGACGCTGCAAACGCCCCTAAGCGGCAATCTGACGTTCAATCGTCGGTCGCGTACCGAAGTACGCTTCCCTCCTCTTTCACGTCACCTTGCTCGCTTAGGGGCGTTTTCGCTGACATTGCCAAAACATCGACGTTGCCGGGCCGGCACTTGGGTAGTCATTGGGGACGTTCTTAAACGACTAGTCATTCAAGAACGTCCCCAATGACTACCCACAGAATGAGCGTGGCCGGTAGCCGTGCGGCATCGGTCCGCGTGGCGGCGTATAATCGGCGGCAGATGACTTGGACGTTAGGAAACCATGACCGATAGCATGCAGCAGATGGCGCTCGACACGCTCGGCGCCTATTTTGGCTACACCTCGTTTCGCCCGGGACAGGACCGCATGGTCGATGCGATCCTTGCCGGTCGCGATGCGCTGGGTGTTATGCCCACGGGCGCCGGAAAGTCCATTTGCTACCAGGTGCCCGCGCTCATGCTGCCCGGCATCACCTTTGTGGTGAGTCCGTTGCTGTCGCTTATGGAGGACCAGACCCGCGCACTGCTCGCGGCGGGTGCGCGCCCCAGCTATCTCAACTCCAGCCTTACGCTGGCTCAGCAAAATACCGTGCTCAAGCGTGCTCGTGAGGGGCGCTACCAGCTAATGTATGTGGCACCCGAGCGCCTGCTCGAGCCACGCTTTCTGGCCTTTGCGCAGGAAGCTGCGGCCGAAGGCGGCATTGGCGTGCCACTCGTAGCTATTGACGAGGCCCACTGCGTGAGCCAGTGGGGGCAGGATTTCCGCCCCGCCTACCTGCAGATTCGCGAGTTCATCGATTCGCTGCCGCAGCGCCCCATCGTGGCGGCGTTTACCGCCACGGCGACCGAGCGCGTGCGTGCGGACATTCAGCAGATGCTCGGCCTGCAAAACCCCGCGACGGTGGTGACGGGTTTTGATCGCAAGAACCTCTACTTTGGTTGCGAGGAGATGGGCGACAAGGCCAAGACCGCGTGGGTGCGCGACTACGTGATTGCGCATTCGAGCGAGAGCGGCATCGTGTATTGCTCGACCCGCAAGACGGTCGACGCGCTGGCCGCGGAGCTTGCCGAGGCTCTGGGCCCCAGCGGCATTCGCGTTGGCCGCTACCATGCAGGCATGGGCAACGACGCCCGTCGCCAAAGCCAGCGCGCCTTTATCGACGACGATATCCAGGTGATGGTTGCCACCAACGCCTTTGGCATGGGCATCGACAAGCCCAACGTGCGCTACGTGATCCACAACAACGTGCCCGAGAGCATTGAGGCCTACTACCAGGAGGCGGGCCGCGCCGGCCGCGATGGCGACCCGGCCAGCTGCCATCTGCTGTGGAACGGCAACGATTTTCGCATGCGCCGCTTTCTGATCGATCGCGGCGATGCTGCCGATGAGGCACTCGACGACGAGCAGCGTGCGTGGGCGCTCCAGAATCGATATCGTCTGCTCAGCCAGATGGAGGGCTACTGCAATACCACCGGCTGCTTGCGCGAATACACGCTGCGCTACTTTGGCGACGAGGCCGCGGTCGAGCATGCCGCGGCCGGTACGGGCGGCGTCGCCACGGACGACGTCGAGGGCTGCGGCAACTGCAGCAACTGCCTCACGCAGTTCGAGGTCGAGGACGTCACCGATATGGCCCGCGCTGCCGTGCGCTATGTGGCCATGCGGCCCATGCGCTTCGGCAAGTCGCTCATCGCCGACGTGCTCCACGGCGGCAACACCGAGCGCATTCGCCAGATGCATTTGGACGAGGACCGCGGCTACGGTGAGCTGTCGAGCGAATCGGTCGGGCGCATCAAGGACATCATCGGCCAGCTGTGCGGCCGCGGTTATCTGGCTACCTCGCAGGGACAGTACCCGGTCGTGGGGCTGGGCCCGCGTGCCGCCGAGGTCGAGGATGAGGCGTTCGCCTTTACCGTTAAGCGTCGCGCGTCCAAGCGCAAGGCCTCGGCCCGCGCCCGCCGTGCGGTGGATCTGCTGCGCGAGGAGGCCGAGCTGGATCAGCGCCCGCGCGTGGGTGACGATGCCGAGCTGTTCGAGCGCCTGCGTGCCCTGCGCAAGGAGATTTCGACCGAGCTGGAGATGGCGCCGTACATGGTCTTCTCCGACAAGGCCCTGCGCGGCCTGTGCCGTCTGCGCCCCCAGACGCGCGACGAGCTGATTCAGGTCAACGGCATTGGCGAGAAAAAGGCCGACGCCTTTGGCGAGCAGTTTATGACGGCGATCGAAGAGTTTGAGTCCGAGCATGCGCGGGATGGAGCGTAACGATGGCATTCGACGATAAAACCGAGCGCACTGAGGTATCCGCCGTGCCGCTGTACCAGCAGGTTATGGACGACCTAAAGGGCGAGATCGCGCGCGGCGTGTACGCATCCGGCTCGCGCATTCCTTCCGAGATGGAGCTCGCGAAGTCCTACGGCGTGGGACGCATCACCGTGCGCCGCGCCATCGAGGAGCTGTCGCGCGCGGGGTATCTCAACCGCCAGCAGGGGAGGGGCACGTTTGTGTGCGCGCCCAAGCTCAAGCGCAAGATTGTCCAAAAGGGTGACGTTCAGAGCTTTTCCGAGGGTTGCGCTGCCAACGACATGGTGGCCGGAGCACACCTGGTGTCGCGCACGGTGGTTGCGGCGACGCGCGAGGACGCGGCGTTTTTTGGGGTGGAACCCGGCTGCGAGCTCATCGTTGTCGAGCGCGTGCGCACGGCAGACGGCGTGCCCGTCATGCTCGAGAACAACGCCTTTGTGCTGGCCGACCATCCCTACCTGCAGACGCTTGCCGACAAGGACCTCACGGACAATTCCATCTTTGCACTCGTTGCCGAGCATTCGGGCCGCGCGCCGCTCAAGTCCGACCCTTGTACCGTGGAGATTGCGCTTGCCGATGTTCAGGCGGCCTCACTGCTGGAGGTGCCGGTCGGCGAGCCGCTGTTTTATATGGAGGCGTACTTTACCGATGAGGACGAGCGGCCCTTGCTGCTCGGACGCCAAAAGATCGTGGGCTCGCGCTACGTGTTCGACATCTAACGTCCACAGATAGAACAACATGGAACAAATTTGTCGCAATGGCTTCCACCGTGGCTGCTTGCGTGGTATATATAGAACAACATAGAATGACAGCAGGTACGAGCTGCCGTCGTTCAAAGCCGCCACACAAGGAGGAGCATCACCGTGAACGCACACGATCTGGTTCAGGAAATTATCGAGCGCAAGGGCAAGATTGAGAACGTCTTTTGGATCGCCTGCGGCGGTTCGATGATCGACCTGATGCCGGCCAACGAGCTGCTCAAGCGCGAGGCCACCACGTTTGCCTCGACGGTCTACACGGCGCGCGAGTTTTGTCTGATGGCTCCCAAGAGTCTTGGCGAGAAATCACTCGTCATCGCCTGCAGCCACAGCGGCAATACGCAGGAGGTCGTCGACGGTTGCGAGATGGCGCTGGCAGCCGGCGCCGAGGTCGTGGCCATGACCGACTGCGAGGGCTCCAAGATTGATAACGGCAAGTGGACCACCTGGGTCTATCCGTGGGGCGAAGGCGTGCCGCAGGCCGAGGTTCCGCAAGGCATCGGCGTCCTGATGGCTGCCGAGCTGCTCGACCAGCAGGAGGGTTACGAGGCACTCGCCGACATGTACGCCGGCCTTAAGCAGATGGATGCGCTGTTGCCCGCTGCCCGTGAGAAGGTCAACGCCGAGCTGGGCGATCGCTTTGCCGAGCTCTGCCAGCAGCATAAGTTCTTCTATATCCTGGGTTCCGGCCCCAACTTTAGCCAGACCTACGCCATGGCCATCTGCTCGCTCATGGAGATGCAGTGGCAGCACTGCTGCTATATCCACTCCGGCGAGTATTTCCACGGCCCGTTTGAGGCCACCGAGCCCGGCGTGTTCTACTTTGTGCAGCTCGGATCGGGCGAGTGCCGCCCCATGGAGGAGCGCGCGCTCGCGTTCCTCAACACGCACACCGATACAGTCATGGTGCTCGATGCACTCGAGTACGGCGTAGGCGAGGTGCCCGCCAGCGTGCGTTCGTTCTTGGAGCCGATCTTCTTCTACAACATGAGCTGCGAGCTGCGCGCCGCCCGCGGCAAGGTGTTTGACCACAGCCCCGAGGTTCGTCGCTACATGGGCATCGAGCAGTACTAGGTAACGGGAAAAGCATTCACCTTCGATTCGCAAGTGAACAGCGTGCGTAAAAAGCGGGCCGCGCCGGGGATTTCCGGCGCGGCCCGCTTGGTATTGCGCTTAGATTCGCGAGGTGTCGCGGCAACCGACGCTTACTTGGCGTCGTAGGCCTCGGCATCCCACCAGTCGAGCTGGGCGATGTTGTCGCGAATGTGCTGGCAGCTCTTGTGGAAGCCCTCGAGCTCGTGCTCGGACAGGTCGAGCGTGTAGACCTCCTCGACGCCCTCGGCGCCGATCACGCACGGCAGGGAGGTAAAGATACCCTCCTCGCCATAATGGCCGGTCATGAGCGTGGATGCCGAAAGCACGGCGTGCTCGTTGTGCAGCACGGCGGCGCAGACGCGCGCGGCGGAGTTGGCGACGGCGTACTCGGTGCACTGCTTGCCCTGGTAGGTCACATAGCCGCCCTTGCGTGCAAGCTCCTCGATCTCCATGTGGTCGAAGGCGTACTTGTCGGGGTTCTCGGCCTGAAGTTCGTTGAGGCTCTTACCGGCGATGGTTGCGGCTTTAAAGGCGGCAAGCTGGCTAAAACCGTGCTCGCCGATCATGTAGGCGTCGATGGACTTGGGGCTCACGCCGACCTTCTTGGAGATCTCGGTGCGAAGGCGGGCGGAGTCCAGGCCGCAGCCCGAGCCGATGATCTTCTTGGGATCATAGCCGGTCAGGTGCCACAGCTCGGTGCACACGACGTCGCAGGGGTTGGAGATGCTCACGAAGATGCCGTCAAAGCCGGCGTCGACGATGCGCTTGGCAAAGGTGCGGGCGGCGTCGGTGGTAAAGAACAGCTCGCCGTCGCGGTTGCCGGCGGCCAGTGCGACCTTGCCGGCGGCGTTGACGATGACGTCGCAGCAGGCAAGCTCCTCGTAGTGGTCGTAGCAGTTGACGATCTTGGTGTTGTACGGGACAAACGAAAGGGAGTCGCGCAGGTCCTGGACCTCGGACGTCACCTTGGCCTGGTTGATATCGCACAGGTACAGCTCATCGGCAATGCCCTGCATGAGCAGACTGTTGGCAACATGTGCTCCTACGTGGCCCTGGCCGACCACACCGATCTTACGCGTCTGGTACATATATGTATCCTTTCGGCCGAGTTTTTCGCGTCGAACCATTGTAACGTCCTGCTGCCACTTTGCTAGGCTAAAGCGCCATAGATTTTTGGGCATGCCTTAATCTCTACTTTTGGAGTGATTTGGGCCGCTGACGGCATCGCTGGGCGATATGCTCGCGCGGATGGGGCCGCTCGTTGTACCATAGCTGCAACTGACTCGTAAGGAGCATCCATGCCCATTCGCATCCCCGACGCCCTCCCTGCCGCCGCGCAGCTCGAGAGCGAGAACATCTTTGTCATGACCGAGTACCGCGCGCTGCACCAAGACATCCGTCCGCTGCGCGTGCTCATCCTCAACCTCATGCCCACCAAGATCGCCACCGAGACGCAGATCATGCGCAAGCTCTCCAACACGCCGCTGCAGGTGGAGGTGGACCTGCTGCGCACGAAAACGCACGAGGCCACGCACGTGAGCGCCGGCCACCTGGAGACGTTCTATCGCACGTTCGACGACATCCGCGACATCCACTACGACGGCCTGATCATCACGGGCGCGCCGGTGGAGCAGATGCCGTTCGAGGAGGTCGACTACTGGCCCGAGCTCTGCCAGATCATGGATTGGTCCACCACGCACGTGCACTCCACGCTGCACATTTGTTGGGGCGCGCAGGCCGGTCTGTACCATCATTACGGTATCCAGAAGTATGACCTGCCGGCAAAGGCAAGCGGCGTGTTCGAGCATTATCTGGTGAAGCCGCAAAGCCCGCTGGTCCGCGGCTTTGACGACCGCTTCTATGCCGTACATTCGCGCAACACCGATGTGCGTCGCGAGGACGTGGAGGCCGAGCCGCAGCTTGAGGTCGTGGCCGTGTCCGACGAGGTGGGCCTGTACATCGTCAAGTCGACCGACAGCCATCGCTTCTTTGTCTTTGGCCATCCCGAGTACGATACCGACACGTTGCGCCTGGAGTACGAGCGCGACGTGAAGCGCGGCCTCAACCCTCAGGTGCCGGCGCACTACTTTCCGGGTGACGACCCCACCGCCGAGCCGCGCAACGTCTGGCGCAGCCAGGCTCAGCTGTTCTACACCAACTGGCTCAACTACTACGTCTACCAGACCACGCCCTACGACCTGGCCCGCGCCGGCGAGGAGCACTAGGCTGCGATGGTACTGCTGTAGCCGTGGCTGATGTGGCGGCGATTAGGCGCTGATGATGTGGGGTAGCGGCAGGTCGTGAGCGTCGGTGGGAACGCGGTCGACACGCTGCTCGTCAAAGGCGATGCCGATGATTTGGCATGCGGGCGAGAGCATGGGCAGATAGCGGTCATAGCAACCGCCGCCGTAGCCCAGGCGCGCGCCGGTTTGGTCGAAGGCCACGAGCGGCACGACGATCATGTCGAGAGCTTCGGCAGGCACGATAGGGAAGTGGTTGCTGTCGATGTCCGTGGCCGCGAAGGCCCGCGTGGGGTGGGCGATAAACGGAGCCGCGGACGCATCGTCGGCGGCAACTGCCCGCATACACATGCGCTGGCCACAAGCCACGGCGTCTGTTGCCGAGAGCATGCACGGATAGGCCACGCGCCAGCCGCGCGCGGCGGCCGCAGCGGCAAACGCGGCAGGGTCTGCCTCGGAACCCATCGCGGCATAGACGGCAACGATGCGCGGCGCCGCGGCATCCAAGCGGCCCAGCAGCTCAACCAGCCGCGCACAGATATCAGCAGACTTCGCCGCCCGCACATCCAAATCAATCGCATCGCGCCGGGCAATCACCGCTCGCCGCAATTTAGCCTTGTCCATCCCAACCTCCTCTAGCAAACCTGCCAAAAAGGGACAGGTTTATTTTGGCGGGTTTTATCTGGGTAAACAGCAAAAACAACCACGAAGGGGACACATGCACCTTCGTGGCGGTCTGTGCCGTGATGGGCGTCTGCGGCGGTTTGTCTCGATCTGTAACAGTAACTCGGCAAAATTGGACTTAGATGTTACAGATTGAGACAAAGAGCTAGTGCCGTTCGGGAACGTCTTGATCTGTAACATCTGGAGCCGATATTGCCGTCTAGATGTACAGATCGAGACAAACCGCCGCGGTGGGCTGCGCCGCCTCGCCCAAGCCGCAGAAAAAGGTAGATTTCCGGGCATGTCCCAAAAATCTACCTTTGTTGTGGTTAGCCCAGCAGGTCGATGACGTTGAAGCCGGCGTTGCTCTTGGCGATGACGTCTCGGCCGCCAAAGACGCAGGTGGGCGAGGTGGCCGCGATGCGCGTGACGTCGGCGCCGAGCGAGCGCAGCTCACCGGGCGTGGCGGCGAGCATCTGGGCGCGGCGCTCCTCGCGTGCATGCGGATCGAGTCCGGCCAGGTAGGTCGTGTTGCGGCGCTTGGTGAGCGCGTACGGCTTCACCGGCGCGTCCATGCCGCTCACGCAGCTCACGATAAAGCCCTCAAAGGCGGCCTCGTCGGGCTCAAAGCTGCCGAGCCATTCGCCTGCGCGCGCCACGCGCTCAATCGAGGGGTCGATTGCCGGGTCGCGGTAGGTGTAGAACGCCGCCTGACGCTCGCCGGCCGCGCGGAATCCGCAGCCGTACGCACCACCCTTCACGCGGATCTCGTTCCACAGGTAGTCGTAGGAGAGCGCGTTGGCGGCAACCGCCCAGGCGCCCGTCACGTCAATGCCCAGGCGACGCGGATCGCACGCACGCGCGGCAAAACAGATGTCGCTGGGGATGACAAAAGCCTCGTGGCGGTCGCACGGCGCCGGCACCACGAGCGCGTCGCGGCCGGCATCGGCGCCGTCGCCAGCGTCCAGCCCCAGGTCGCCCGCGGCATCCCAGTACGCGTCAAAGTCCTCGTCGCTGCCGGTAAAGCTCGCCATGCAGCCGTCGGCCACAAAGATGCGGCCCGCCAGCTCGGTAAGCTTGGCGCGCAGGCCGTCCAGGCGCTCGTCAAAGTGGTCGAGCAGATCGCGCAGGAACAGATAGAAATCAACGCCCGAAAGCTGCTCGCGCACCACGGCCGAAGGCGAGCTGTAGCTCATCGCGCGACCGAGCGCCGCCGAGTGGCCGTTGTTGATAAAGCCCTGCTCAAGCCCAATGCGAATCTGCGTGAGCACGTCGCGCATGCGGTCGGCGTCGGCGTCTGCCAAAAGCGTGCTCGACCATACCTCGCGCGGCAGACTCGCCAGTGCATCGATCTTCTCGGACAGGGCGCCGGCGCTCACCAGCAGGTAGGGGCGCACGCCGTCTACTTCGGGCTGCGTCATGACTTCGGTCGTAAAGCTCAAAAAGCCCAGCTTGCCGGCGAGCAAGTTGTCGAGTTCCTCGGCCGAGTGCTCGCTCGTGGGCAGCTGTTTGAGCAGGCGGCAGAGCAGCGTCACATAGGGCAGGTCCTCAAACGCGACGCAGCTCAGGTCGAAATACTGCATGGCGTAGGCCAGACGGTTGGTGGGGATGCCGTGGCGCAGGCAGGGGATGGGCGCGGTCGTGTCCACGACCAGTGGCGGCTCGGGGCGCGCCTCGCCAATGTCGGACACGCGCAGGCGCGGCAGCGTGGCCTTGGCCTCGGGTGTGTCTTCCGCCTCCTGCGCGGCACGCAGCGCGGCCGTGCGCTCGACCACGTCGGCCAGCTCGGCATCGGTCATGGCATCGCGCTTGGCTGCCAGCTCGGCGGCCTCGGCACCCTCCGAACCCTCGGCGGCGTCCACCGGCACCAGCTCGACCAGTGCCATGTGATCGTTCTGCAGCACCAGTTCGCGCAGCAGGTCCTCAAAATAGCTGCCGTCCAGGTCGCCGCGCAGCTCCTCGTACACCGGGCCGTACTTGAGCGCCAGCGTCGCGGCGTCGTCATCGTAGAGCCACGTGCTCAGCGCGTCGCACGCAATGGCCACGCCGTCGGCGATACCGTAGTCGCGCTGGCGCAGGTCGTATTCGTTGCTGCTGATGATGGCTTCCAGGCGCTCGTGCGGAACGCCATGCTCGCATAGGTCGCGGCAGGCGTCCTGGAACATGCGGCGCAGCTCGCGCGCCACGCCGGGCTGCGCGTTTTGCAGCATGATGAGCTCGTAGGGCTGCAGGCTCTCGGCCGCGGTGTAGCTCACCACGTTGCCGCCCAGGCCGGCGGCCAGAATGGCCTTCTTAACCGGTGCTTCGTTGGAGCCCAGCAGTGCCTCGAACAGGATATCCGCCGCGATCGTGCGTTTGCGGTCGAGCGCGCTGCCCAGCACCAGGCCCAGGCCCACCAGGGCGTTCTCGGGTGTAGTGGCCATCTCGACGCGCTTGTACTCGCAGGTCACGGGTGCCTGCACGCCCAGCGGATTGGGCGCCAGCGTGGACGGGTCCTCGCCGGCGGCGACGGCAGCGTCCATGCGGCAGCTCGCGGCACTCGGCTGCGACAGATAACGCTCGTCCAAAAACGCCAGCGCGCGGTCCACATCTAGGTCGCCGTAGAGCGTTATATAAGAGTTGGAAGGATTGTAGTGGCGCGCGTGCGTGTCCAGGAACTGCTCGTAGGTGAGCGCGGGAATCGCGCGCGGGTCGCCGCCGCTCTCGTGCGCATAGGCGGTGTCGGGATAGAGCGCGGCGTTGATGGCGTCGTCCAGCACGCTCATGGGGTCGGACAGCGCGCCCTTCATCTCGTTAAACACCACGCCGTTATAGCGCAGCGTGCCCTCGCGCAGGCTGGCGGGGCTGCCGTCGCCCTCGCCCTCGGCGCTCTCTGGCAGATCCAGCTCGTAGTGCCAGCCCTCCTGCTCAAAAATGGTGGGCTTGGTATAGATGGCCGGGTTGAACACCGCGTCCAGGTACACGTCCATCAGGTTATACAGATCCTGCTCGTTGGTGGTGGCAACGGGGTAGATGGTCTTGTCGGGGTAGGTCATGGCGTTGAGGAACGTCTGCATGGAGCTCTTGATCAGGTCGACAAACGGCTCCTTGACGGGAAACTTGGCCGATCCGCACAGCACCGAGTGCTCAAGAATATGGAACACGCCGGTGGAATCGGCCGGCGGCGTCTTAAAGCCAATGGCAAAGGCCTTGTTTTCGTCGTCGCACGCCAGGTACAGCAGACGAGCGCCCGAGGCAGTGTGTCGCAGCACGTAAGCGTCCGAGTCGAGCTCGGGCACGGTCTCGCGGCGCTCGACGGCAAAGCCGTGGCAGGTAGTGCCGGGCACCAGCAGTGCAGCGGCTGCGGCGCGCGGGTCGGTTGAGGTGGTGGGCATATGCAGTCTCCTTTGACGCCCCAGCGGGGGCGAATCGAGTCGAATCCTCGAGAGTATACCCATATGGGGCCGCGACCCTGCGGCGAACTGGAGACGATGCCAGCGGATTGGGCGAAGGGCTCGCGTGCCCGCCGCACGAGCGTGGAAAATTGGACACTCGCCAAACGAGAGTGGATATTCGGACGGACGAGCGAGGATTTCCGGATACCTATCGTACGAGAGTGGATATTTGGACGGAATTTGCCGCAAAAGCCCCAAAAACCGTCCAAATATCCACTCTCGATATCCGACCGTCCGAAAATCCTCGCTCGTCCATCACTCGCGTATCTCTCATCCCTCATTCGTCTCTAATATGAGAGATGACAGGAAGATGAGAGAAAAATATGAGAGATAACTGAGCAGCAAAGAGACAGGCAATCATGGTATTGTCTCAATACCGATTGTTCTACCAGCAAAAATATGTATAAATGAAGCAAATGGTAGACATTCCATCTCTATCTATCTCTTATCTCTAAGCCGAGAGATAGAGAGATAAATGAGAGATAATTACGAGAGATAACTGAGAGACGAGGGAAATCTATCCGCGGCATTCTCCGCAGGACCGAGCGAAAGGACGTGCAGATGAACGAAAACGAGCTGACCGGTCTGCTTGAGTCTTTAAGGCGTATGGGCTCGGATGATCTTAACGTCGAAGTGAAGGAGAGCGCCACGACGCTTTCCCGCGACGTATGGGAAACGGTGAGCGCATTCGCGAACACTGCCGGCGGAATCATCGTGCTCGGAGTGAGTGAGCGCGCAGGTTTTGTCCCGGTTGAGAACTTCGAGACCGAGAAAGTGCTCAACCAATTTGTGTCAGGCATGGGTGATGCGGGCGGTCGAGGAAAGCTGGCCAATCCGCCTAAATACACGATCGAGCGAGTGGAGCTTCAGGGCGTCATCGTTCTCGTCATTACGATTGAGGAGCTCGATCCGTCGAGCAAGCCCTGCTATGTCATAGAGCGGGGCGCCCAGGGCGGCAGCTACAAGCGCATCGATGACAAAGATGTGCCGCTTTCATCGACTGAGGTGCTCGCATTGGCGTCATACGGTCGAGCGACTCCGAGCGATCGCGACGCGGTGGCGGGTGCGGGCGCGGACAATCTCGACGAGACGCTGGTCGACCGTACGATAGATCGGGCTTTCTCGTTGACGCCCCGGGCAATGCGCGGCGCGCCGGACAAACAAACGAAGCTGGAGCGCCTAAATATCCTTGATTCCCAGGGCAATGTCACCAAGGCTGGACTCCTAGTTGTGGGCACCTACCCTCAGCAGTTCTATCCCAAGCTCTTCATTGACGTGGCTGTCCATGCGGGAACTCAGAAGGGCATGGCGGGGTCGCTGAGGTTCATGGACCGCACAATCTGTGAGGGAACGTTGGGCGAGATGATCTCGGATGCTGTCGCGGCCGTCGCCAAGAATTTGCGGCGAACCTCGACCGTCCAAGGTGTCTCGCGTGTCGACTCGCTGGAGATTCCCGAGGAGGTTCTGCGCGAGGCAATCGCCAACGCCGTAATCCATCGAGAATACGGGGATCGGTTCTGTGGACAATCGATTGCCGTCGACGTCTTTGACAATCGTGTCGAGGTGACGAATCCTGGCGGCCTTTACGGGGGAAAGACTCGCGAGAACTTGTTTGACGGCAGCTCCCGATGCCGTAACGCGACGCTCGTGAAACTCATGTCGATTGTCCCGCTGCCGGATGGCGCAGGTTCGCCGGCTGAGGGCAATGGCTCGGGCATCCCGATGATGATCGATGCCATGCGCGCGCATGGTCTGGCCGAGCCCCTGTTCTGCCCGGGGCTCGATCGGTTCAAGGTCGTACTTTACCGTTCAAAGATCGAGCCGGTCGATCATGGCGGGGGCTTAATTGTGACGGCACTCAAACACTACGGCGAGCTGGGGACGCGTGAGCTGGCAGAACGCACGGGGCTTACAATTTCCCAGGTTAGGTCGCGCGTCAACGCGCTCATTGCTCAAGGCGAGCTTGAGCCCACGGCGCCGTCGACAAGCCGCAACCGCAAATATCGACTGTCAGAGCGCGTGGAATAAATGCGTTAGTGGACGAGGCGACTCAATAATCGACCCTCGATTGGCGCCCACTAAGGTAAAGCGGTTGTTGCCCAGTCGACGGTGATGCTAAAGACTCGGCTTACGCCGGCATGGCCCCGAACCCGTCCATCAAGAACAGCCTAAGAACCAGCTTGATGACATATCCCGGTTTGACTTCAGCCGTGCCAAAGACGCTGCGTTCGGCGAGCTCGCTGCAGTATGCGTAGATATCGCGGATAAGGTCCGCGCCCGAAAGCGTAAACATGTAGCCTGCGTCCGAAAGCGCATTGGGCGCGGCGGGCAACTTGGCCATGTGGCAGAACGTTTGCAGGTCGGGCGCCATAACATTCTGGTAGTCGAGGTGGCCGCTGGTATCCTGTGCGGCAAGCTCCAATTGGCGCGCAAAATCCAGCGCCGCCGCTAACACAAAGCTCGGCGTAGGCGCATTGACGTCCTGGGTGGTCGCCACAAGCCTGCCCGCCGCCTGCGTGATAAGCCAGGCGACCTCGCGCTGGCAGCGCACGGCCTTGCGCGTAACCGGCTTGATGGACGAAGAAGAAACGCTCCCCTTAGGTGGATTCGAAGCAGCCATAAGGCCCTCCCATGAACGACCCGGTCCAACAAGCCCGGATGAAACACGTGCTACATCAGTATACAGGGAAGTGGGGTAGCGGGGTACAAGCGCGCCAGCGGCAAACCGAGAGCATCAACGATGTGCCGATCGCGGAATGAGATCTCGTAATAATTGACTCTCGGCCATATTATTGAGGGGCATAACTCGCGTTCGTATGGTTGTAGGTGCTGGCGATGAACGACATTGACCTTGCTGTTCCGTTGATGGATGGACCAAGCTATGACCGCGCCTGCAGTCTCGTGCCTTCCGAATACGTTGAGGCATGGGAGTGGTTTCTGGGTGAGGAACAGCGCGGCGGCGTTTGGACCAGCCTTCCGCACCACACCAAGGAAGATAGCCCTCAGTATCAGTATCGTTTGAGAATTGGCTCGGACTTCTTTCCCGTAACGCGGGATTCAGGGATCTTCTGGCCGGGCCAGGATCGGGTGAAGCAAGATCCCAATAAGATCTTTGCGCTTTCGGTCCATAACTCTAAAAAGAGCTTCTACACCGATGTACCTCCGCTCTATTTGGACGATGGTACGTGGGTCATTAAGTATTCGGTCCAAGCGCCAGGCGCCGTTGGTTCTCGAGACCAGAATTACAACAGTAAAATGCTCAACTGCATGGAATGTGGCGTTCCAGTCGGAGTCATATTTGCAACCGAGGTGGGCTACAAGGTGCTCGGCCTTGCGTTTGTTGAACGGTTCGAGCCCGAAAACGGATGGTTTGTTCTGCACGGTCCTGTTCATAAAGGCGGACCGGACCCCCGTTTTGCGCCCGACATGAGCTATCTGAAGCACATGCCCGTCGATATTGAGTTTGCCGGACAGGGTACGACCGACGACGAAAAGGTCCGCTATGCGTTAAG
This sequence comes from uncultured Collinsella sp., assembly GCA_902491935.1. Taxonomy (GTDB): domain Bacteria; phylum Actinomycetota; class Coriobacteriia; order Coriobacteriales; family Coriobacteriaceae; genus Collinsella. Next base: position 21,901 of record CABUJN010000007.1, on the reverse strand, counting down.
GCGCGAGCGATTGGGGCAGCAATGGTTCCGCAAGCAGCTCGTTGCCGCCTATGATGGCCGTTGCGCGGTGTCGGACTGCGGCGTCAGCGAAGCTCTGGAGGCTGCACATATCGAGAATTACTCGGGACCCAAATCGCAGGTTGCCAGCAACGGCATTCTGCTTCGGCGCGACTTACATGCTTTATTCGATGCTCATCTGATTTCGTTTGAGCCTGTTTGCGGCGAATATCGGCTGTGCGGATCGTACCTGCTGGATAAGACCGGCTACGCTTCCTTTGCGGGTGCGACGCTAAGGCAGCCGAATGAGCGTCAGTGGCGACCCAATGCGGTGTTTCTTGAGGCCCATCGCATTGAGTTCGATCGCTCGGAAAAGAAGCGTGAAAAGGCGGGGCTTCTGCCGTATTAGCGTATTTGGCTTTGGCATTCTTTGACGATCGTGTTGTTTGATCGGATCGCGTGGCGATGCAATCTCGCGCATGCCCGCCGGTGCATGCTCTTCCTGTTTTGTATAGCGAGAGGGGAGCGTGTATGAGCTGGCGAGGCGATATTGTGATGGGGAAGTACGGAAAACTGCCGTGTGCCCTTATAGACAACAATATGTTTCCGAGCGTAGAGGTTGATTGCGGGTCGTTTGTCGTCACCTGCCCTTGCTGCGGCTCGCAAATACCGTGTCTCGACATTCGGTTCATCGATGCGCGCGACAGGTTCAGCGACGAAGTGAGAAAACAGACAGGCGTTCATATGCCGGTGTATCCGGAGAAATGCCCCGTTTGTGGCCTCGATATCGTGTACGACGCCGGCGACGAGGGATAGGTGATGCGGAGGAGCTGACTGTGAAGGCCTCTCCGTCCCTACAAATAAATCCCCTCACCGAGCTGCTTGTGGAACTCGGCGTGATGGTCGCGTGCCCAGGTAAAGAGCGCCTGGTCAAAGTCGGTACGCGTGGCCGGGACGCCAAAGACGCCGGCAACTTCGACGCGTATAAACTCCAGTGCCGGCAGCTTGTTGATGGCAGTGAGGGCAAACGGGGACGAGGGCTCCTCGAACAGATAGCGGCTGCCTTGCAGCGCGTCGCAACTGGTGCACGTGTTGCCGAGCGACGGGGCTTTGGAGGCTCGCGCGCCTACGGGCTTGTAGCCGCAGCGCTTATGAAGGTAGTCGCGGATCTCGCCCGGCACGCAGCCAAGAGCGGGCACGATGGCGAGTGCGTTGGCGTTGGCCGTGTCGATGGCAATGTGCCCGGCTTCGTTGGGCGCGTGCGCGATGGCGATGCTCTCGTCGTTATCGGCTCGATAGGGAATGCCGAAGGCCGCGACCGAGGTCTCTTTGTGACACTTCCAGCACTCGCGCTTGCCCAGTACTAGATATATATACGGCGCAGAGGGGTCGGATCGGTCAATACCGGGCAGCCACTCGGCAAAGGGCTCGGGGTTGACGCCGCTGGGTACATACCAGATTTTCTTGGTCCGGTCCCATTTGGCGCCCAACGCCTTGGCTTCTTCTTTGTGCGAAAAGGGAACATCGAGCTCGGTGCGCATGGTGGCTCCTTGGTGCTGCAGGTGTAAGTGGCTCAAGGATACCGCAGGGCGCAGACATCGTGGCGTTTTGCCGAGAAGCTGTGGTGCGGACTGATTGGTTATACCGATGGATAGATCGGCAAGTAGATGGTCGGCTTTTGGCCAGTTGGGCGGTTGGAGCTGCCAGCGGATTTGGCGACATAAAACAAAACAGCCCAGAGGGCATAGCCTCTGAGCTGCGAACATTTGGTGGGCGTTAGAAGATTTGAACTTCTGACCTCTTCCGTGTCAGGGAAGCGCTCTCCCCCTGAGCTAAACGCCCGATCAAGGGTGCGCAAGCGCGCAAGGGATAATATAACGGAGCCTGAACTCGGTGGCAAGAACATTTTTAAAAATCGCTTACATTGTGGAATTCGGGGGCTTCGTCATATCCATTTTAAAAGAGCCTGCTGCCGCGATTTGGCTGTCGCATAATGCAAGGCCATTGCGGTATCGAGCTATGGAAAGACACCTGCGGAATTGTCCTACCGATAAGCGGACAAGCCTCCAGCTGGTGACTTCGCCGTGGTAAGGTAAGCCGAATTGTTTCCAGGCTGTTTCGGGGGAGTGGAATGAGCAAAGAGTGTGTCGAGCAGGTCGAAGGCGCAGGGGCTTCGGTGCCGATGACCGATATATCGAACATTGATGTGCCCGAGGGCACCGACGAGCTCAGCCGCAACACCCGTCGCGCCTGGCGCGAGCGCCTTAACGATGCGTCGTCGCGCAAGATGATCACGGGCGTCTTGGCTACGCTGGTGGGCGGTTCGTTTTGGGGCTTCTCGGGCACCAGCGCGAGCTTTCTGTTCGATACCTACCACGTCGACACCTTGTGGCTTATGAGCGTGCGTCAGATTCTCGCCGGTCTACTCTTTATGGCCGTGGTTGTTACGCGCGACCGCGAGCGCCTGGTCAAGCTCTGGACCACACCCGCCGATCGCAAGCAGCTGCTGCTCTTTACCGCTTTTGGCCTGCTGTTCAACCAGTTTTGCTATCTTTCGGCCGTGCGCCTGACGAACGCCGGAACCGCGACGGTGCTCCAGTGCCTGCAGCTCGTTATCATCATGGGCTACACCTGCGTGATCGATCGCCGCATGCCGCGTACTCGCGAAGTCATCGGCATTGGCCTGGCTCTGGGTGGAACCTTTTTAATCGCCACCGGCGGCGACCCCACCAGCCTGAATATCTCGCCGCTTGGCCTGGCAGCAGGTCTTATGTGTGCGGTCAGCGCCGCGTGTATGGCGGTGATTCCCGCCAAGATCCTGCCCGAATACGGCAGCCCCATCGTCACGGGCTCGGCAATGCTCACGGCGGGCGTGATCTCATGTGTCTTCGTGCAGCCCTGGGCGCATGTGCCGGCACTCGACGCTGCCGGCGTCGAGGCGCTCGCGGTGTTCGTGGTTATCGGCTCGTTTTTTGCTTACATGCTCTATATGCAGGGCGTTAAGGACATCGGCTCGGTGCGTGCGAGTCTCATCGGAACCGTGGAGCCCGTCTCGGCGACCATCACCAGCGCCGTTATGCTGGGCACGGTGTTTTTGCCGACCGACCTTATCGGCTTTGCCATGATCATCGTGATGATGTTCCTCACGGTGTAGCTGGCGCCGCTGCCAAGACGGAAAAGGTGTTGTGCCGCATTTTCGCCAATTGATGTCCGTGTCTGGAGTTTAGCTGTCGATGCTCAAAATGCCATAAACTAGTAACGTTATGGACTTTTTCATTGCGACTCAATTGCGAGGATTTCTTTATGGCTGGTAATCACTTTAAGGGCAGCGATAGCGGCCGTCCTGCAGTTCCGCCGCGTCCGAACGGGGCTGGTAAGGCCGGCACGCCGGGCGGCGCTGGACAGGGCGGTTCCGGTAAGCGCGTGTCCCCGGGCGAGACAGCGATGTTTACCGCTCTGTACGAGCAGTCTCAAAAGGCAAAAAAGACCGGCCGTGCAAGAGGGAATGTCTTTGCGGGCGGTGCAACCTCCACGTCGCAGCCGAGCGGGGCTCCTTCGGTACCCGCGAACAACGCAGGTGCTGCCAACGCCGCGAATGCCGCCGGCAACGTTAATGCCGACAAGGCCGCCAACAATACTCCCTCTGCCGGTGGCGCGGGGCTTACGGGTAACCTTGGCACGATTTACACCGGCGCCTCCGAGACTGGCACGTTCGCCCGCCTGGATGATAGCGGTGCCGAGTTTGCGGGCTCGGGTTCCAAGGAAGATTATTACGATTTTGGCTTGAACTACGGTGGCGACGCTTCGCCGAGTTCGACCTCTGACGGTCTGGTCCGTCATCGCCATCGCAAGGGCGAGCGCAAAAAGCGTCACACCGGCGCCATTATTGCCGTTGTAGTCGCGGTGCTTCTCGTTGCGCTTGGCGCAAGCGGCTTTATGCTGCTTAACTCGGCAAAGACCGTAAAGAGCGAAGCGAAGGAGGCTGTCGAGATCGTCGGTGGCCTTAAGGACAAGGTCACGTCGGGCGATTTTTCGACGCTGCCTGACGACGCGAAGAAGATCGATGAGCTCTGTAACAGCATGAAGGCGGAGACCTCGAGCCCGCTGTGGGCGGCGGCTTCGTTTATCCCGGTGTATGGCAGCGATATCAATGCGGCCCGCACCATGATTGACGCCCTGTCCGATGTCTCGAGCAATGCGCTGGTTCCCATGGCCGATAACCTTTCGCAGGCTACGCCCGGCAAGCTGTTCCAGGACGGCATGATTAACGTGTCCGCGCTGCAGGCGGTCGCCGATTCGCTTTCCAGCAGCTCGAAGGTGTTCAAGAGCGCCAACGAGAAGGTCCAGGGCATTGGCGATACTCATATTTCCCAGGTGACCGAGCTGGTCGATAAGGCCAAGGACGGCTTTGCCACCCTCAACGGCGCGGTTGACGCGGCGGAGAAGGTCGCCCCCGTCCTTCCCCAGATGCTCGGCGCCAACGGCCAGACGCGCAACTACCTTATGTACGCCATGAACAACGTCGAGATTCGTGCTTGCGGCGGCTTTGGCGGTTCGCAGGGCCTGATTTCGGTCACTGACGGCCAGATGTCGATTGGCGAGTTTGTTCCCCGCATTGGACTCAGCGAGGATGAGGCAGTCGAGAGCGTCGACGAAGAGGATGAGGCGCTGTTCGGCAACCACAGTAACCTGTACAACTCGGGCAATACCTATTCGCCTGATTGGCCCCGCAACTCGCAGCGTGTCGCCGCGCTGTGGAAGTCCCAGTATGGACAGGACGTTGATGGCGTCATCGGTATCGACCCGGTGTTCCTGCAGTATCTGCTGGGCCTGGTCGGTAATGTCTCGCTGCCCGACGGAACGGTTGTCGACGGCACCAACGCCGCAAAGGTCCTCATGCACGATGTGTACTGGAACTATCCGGTCGAGGAGTCGGACGGCATCTTTGCATCCGTCGCCAGCGCTGCCTTCGACAAGATCCTTGGCGGTATCGGCGATGTCGATGTTACGAAGCTTGTCAGCGCCGTTGAGCGCGGTGCCGAAGAGGGCCGCCTGATCGCGTGGATGAGAAACGATGATGAGCAGAATGCCATCAAAGAGACGGGCATTGACGCTTCGCTGCCCGATCCGGATGACCCGAGCGCCGATCCTGTTGCCGGCGTTTACTTTAACAACCTGAGCTTCTCCAAGCTCGACTGGTACCTGAACGCCGATACGCAGATTGGTCAGGGCGTGAAGAACGGTGACGGCACGTGCTCCTATCGCATCACCGTTACCCTGACGAACATCATGACGCAGGAGGAGGCTGGCAAGCTGCCCGACTACGTTGCGGCGAGCGCACCCGATGCCGCGCGTGACGACGAGCGTCTGAATGTCTCGTTGTTTGCCCCGACGGGCGGCAACATTACTGATCTGACCGTCGAGGGCACCCAGTTTGGTCTTGGCGCCGCTACGTGGCATGGAATCCCCTTCTATTCGGGCACCGTTGACCTGCATGCTGGCGAGACGACGACGATCACGTATACGCTGACCACGTCGGCCGAGGCGGGGGACAAGCCGCTTACGCTGCGTCAGACTCCTACATGCCAGGCGGCTCGCGACAGCGCGTCGGCGTAGGGTTTTTCTGGTAGCGCAGATAATCGAGTACCATTTTGGGGCGGACAGGCAATCTGTTCGCCCCTATTTTGTAAGGAGAGCGCATGAAGTACTTTGGCACCGACGGCTTTCGTGGTGAGGCCAACGTTGGGCTGACGGTAGAGCACGCTTATAAGATTGGCCGTTTTGTGGGCTGGTATTACGGCGCCAACCGCGAGCGCAAGGCACGCGTGATCGTGGGCAAGGACACGCGTCGCTCGAGTTATATGTTCGAGGCGGCGCTGGTGAGCGGCCTGGTCGCGAGCGGTGCGGACGCCTATATGCTGCACGTGATCCCCACGCCGGGCGTAGCGCATCAGACTGTGGAAGGCTGCTTCGATTGCGGCATCATGATCAGCGCGAGCCACAACCCGTTTTGCGATAACGGCATTAAGCTCGTCAACAGCGACGGCTTTAAGATGGACGAGGACGTGCTGGAGCTCATTGAGGACTACATCGATGGCAAGAGCGAGGTGCCGCTGGCAACGGGCAACCACATCGGCGCCACGGTGGACTACATGCAGGGTCGCAACCGCTACATTGCTTCGCTCATCGCCAGCGCGAACTTTTCGCTGCAGGGCGTCAAGATCGGCATCGATTGCGCCAACGGCTCGGCATCCTCGGTGGCCAAGCCGGTGTTCGATGCGCTAGGTGCCGACGTGCGCGTGATCAACGCCGCGCCCGACGGCTTTAACATCAATGTCGACTGCGGCTCTACGCATATTGAGCGCCTGCAGCGCCACGTGGTGGAGCAGGGCCTGGATGTGGGCTTTGCCTACGACGGCGATGCCGACCGCTGCCTGGCCGTGGACGAGCGCGGCCGCGTGGTCGACGGCGACCAGATCTTGTACGTGTGCGGCGTGTACCTGAACAAGCACGGGCGTCTCTCGGGCGGTACCGTGGTACCGACGATCGCCAGCAACTTTGGCCTGATCAAGTCGTTGGAGCTTGCCGGACTGAGCGCCGTGACCAGCGGCGTGGGCGACCGTCACGTGTATGCCAAGATGCGCGAGGGCGGCTACAGCCTGGGTGGCGAGCAGACGGGCCATACGATCTTTGGCGATATCGAGCGCACGGGCGACGGCATTATGACCTCGCTGCGCGTGATGGAAGTGATTCGTGCCGAGCGCGAGACGCTCTCGCAGCTCACGGCTCCGTGCAAGCTGCTGCCACAGGCGCAGGTGGCCGTGCACGTGGCGGACAAGGACGCCGCGCTCGAGAACATGGGCGTGCAGAACGCCATCGCCGAGGCCGAGGCTGCGCTGGCAGGCGAGGGCCGCGTGCTCGTGCGCAAGAGTGGAACCGAGTCGGTTATCCGCGTGCTGGCCGAGGCGCCCGACCAAGCATCCGCCGATGCCGCCATGAAGCGCATCGCCGCCGCGCTGGAAGCTCTGTAAGGTAGTCATTGGGGACGTTCTTAAACAACTAGGTGGAAAGGGGGCGCTGCGGATTGGTTCCGCGGCGTCCCCTTTGCGTTGGCGTGTCGGTTATGCCTTACAGCTCGTACAGCGTGGTGAACTTGTCCTGCAGGTAGCTGCAGTAGTAGCGGGCGTCAAAGTCCATGCCGCACGCGCCCTTGATGAGCTCCGGTGCGTCCTTGGCACGGCCCCACTGCCAAATGTGCTCGCCCAGCCAGGCACGGACGGGCGCCAAATCGCCGCTCGCACAGGCACCGGTAAGGTCGACGCCGTCGCGGCACATGGCCGGCACAAACATAGCGTCGTAGGCGCTACCCAGCGCATACGTGGGGAAGTAGCCAAACGAGCCACCGCTCCAGTGCGTATCCTGCAGGCAGCCGTGCGTGTCGTCGGGAACGGGAATGCCCAGGTACTCATCCATAAAGCGATTCCAAAGCGCGGGGATGTCCTTGGCCGTGGCCTCGCCGGCAAACAGCATGCGCTCGATCTCGTAGCGCACCATAACGTGCAGCGGATAAGTGAGCTCGTCCGCCTCGGTGCGGATCAGCGACGGCCGTGCGATGTTCACGGCATGGTAGAGCGTATCCTCGTCCACACTGCCATAGACCTCGGGCGCGTGACGGCGCAGCACCTCGAGCAGCGGGCCCATAAAGGCGCGGCTGCGACCCACGGTGTTCTCGAAAAAGCGGCTCTGGCTCTCGTGGATGCCCATGGAAGTGCCGCCCTCCAGGCGGGTGCGCGCATAGGCAGGATTGACGCCCAGCTCGTACATGGCGTGTCCCGCCTCGTGGATGATGCTGTAGACGTTGGAGATGCAGTCGTCCTCGTAGATGTGCGTCGCGATGCGCGCGTCGCCCACGGCAAAGCCCTCGCTAAACGGGTGCTCGGTAAAGGCAAGCGTGGTGTCGTTCAGGTCCAGGCCGACGAGCTTCATAAGGTCGAAGCTCATGGCGCGCTGGGCGGCCTCGGGCACGCGGGCGTGCAAAAAGTCGGCAGCGGGCTGCTGGCCGCGCTCGCCGATGGCGTGCACGAGCGGCACGACCGTCGCCTTGACCTCATCGCAAAACGCATCGAAGCTCTTGGCGGAAAGGCCGCGCTCGTACTGGTCGAGCCAAACATCGTATGGGTCGCGCTTGGGGTCCATGAGCTCGGCCTGATGCTTAAGTTGGGCGACGATTCTATCCACATAGGGCTCAAAGCTCGCCCAGTCATTGGCCGTCTTGGCCTTGTGCCACACGGCGTCGGCCTCGCAGGTGAGCCTGGTCCAGGCCTCGGCCTCCTCGGTGGGAATGACGCTCGCTTCGCGCTGGTCGCGGCCGAGTACGCGGATCTCGTCGAGCAGCTGCGGGTCGTCGATCTTGCCGCCGGCGACGGTTTCGCGTGCCAGCGAGCGCACAAGTTCGACAGACTTTTCGCTGGTCAGGAGCTTATGATGCTCGCCGGCAAGGGTGCCCATGGCGTCGGCGCGCGCTGCGGCGCCGTTGGCGGGGGCAATGGCCGCGCCGTCAAACTCGGCAATCTTGAGCAGGTACTCGCGGGTCCACAGCTTGCCCTCGAGCTTGCGGAATTTTTTGACGGCCTTATCGACCTTCATGCTTTTGGGCGTCTTGCCCGCTGCGGGCTCGGCCTTCTTATCGTGCTTCTTTCCCATACCATATCCTTGATCTCGCGAACCGAGCGCCACGGATGGGCGCACGGCCAGTTTACACAGCTACCTGCCTTGTACCCAGCACGAACAAAACGGAACGCGGCGATATGCCCAAACAATGTGGTATCCTGTAGCCCAATGCGTTGACGGAGAGGGTTTTGCCCGCCGCGTCGCCGGCAAGAGAGGGAAGGTCATGGGCTGTAAGCCTTCCTGCGGTGGCAAGGGCCAAGCGTTCACTCCCGAGCAGCGACCTCAACGGGCACGCGGCCGGCGGCGGCGATGTCCCCAGTAGGGAAGCCGTGAGCCTCGCGACAAGGGGCAAAGAGTGGGCGCGGCGGGCCAGACATCCGCCGGGTCAAACAAGGTGGTACCGCGGAATTCAACCGTCCTTGGGCAATGCACATGCCCGAGGACGGTTTTTTGTTACCGAACCGGGCCGCGTTTTCGCAACGTCAGACGGCGGCAGCCGCCTCGGCAAGCGGGGAGCGCGAGAGACGAAAGGGAAGACATGAGTCTGATTGATGATCTGGTCAAACTCGAGGAAGAGGCCAAGGAGCTCGTCGCAGGCGCCGACGACGCCGCAAAGCTCGAGGCCGCGCGCGTTGAGCTGCTCGGCCGCAAGGGCCGCATCACCGGCCTGATGCGCATGATGGGCAAGCTCGCCCCCGAGGATCGTCCCGTGATGGGCAAGCGCGCCAACGAGATGCGCCAGCTGATCGAGGGCATGCTCGACGAGCGCACCACCGAGATGAAGGCCGCCGCCCTCAAGCACGCACTCGAGCACGAGGCCGTCGACATCACGCTACCGGGTATCCGTCCGCAGATCGGCCACCAGCACCTGATCAAGCAGATCATCGAGGAGGCCGAGGACATCTTCTGCGGCATCGGCTACACCGTCGAGTCTGGCCCCATGGTCGACACCTCCTATTACAACTTCACCGCGCTCAACGCCCCCATGGATCACCCGAGCCGCTCGGCCCGCGATACCTTCTATGTGGTCGACAACAACCCCGGCAGCGTCGCGCACCCCGAGGCTCACGCCCACGGCGAGTCCGACGTGCTGCTGCGCACCCAGACCTCGGGCGTGCAGATCCACACCATGGAGTCGCAGAAGCCGCCCATCTACATGATCTGCCCGGGCACCGTCTACCGTCCCGACACGGCCGACGCCTGCCACCTGCCGCAGTTCAACCAGATCGAGGGCCTGGTCGTCGACGAGGGCATCACCTTTGGCGATCTTAAGGGCACGCTCGACTACTTTGTTAAGTGCATGTTTGGCGAGGACCGCAAGACGCGTTACCGCCCGCACTTCTTCCCCTTCACCGAGCCGAGCTGCGAGGTAGACGTGAGCTGCCACGTGTGCGGCGGCAAGGGCTGCAACTTCTGCAAGCACAGCGGCTGGATCGAGATTCTGGGCTGCGGCATGGTCGACCCCAACGTCCTGATTAACTGCGGCATCGACCCCGAGAAGTACACCGGCTTCGCCTTTGGTATTGGCGCCGAGCGCGTCGCGGCCCTGCGCTACGACCTGCCCGACCTCAGAACGCTTATGACTGGCGATATGCGCTTCCTGAACCAATTTTAGGCTTGCCCAGGCACCCCATCTTGGCGTTCAAACCGTCGCTCGCGTACCTTTAGTACGCGTCGCTCCTCTTTCACGCCAACCTGGGGCACCTGGACAACCCTAAGGCGAACGTCTTCATTTGATACCCCTCCCTTTGCGGAGATTAAGAACTAGGAGAGCTACATGCGCGTTTCTTACGACTGGCTCAAGACCATGATCGATATTCCGGAGGATCCCAAGACCCTTTCGGACGAATATATCCGTACCGGCACCGAGGTCGAGGCGATCGACACCGTGGGCGAGTCCTTCGACCACGTGGTGACCGCCAAGGTGCTCACCAAGACCCCGCACCCCGATAGCGACCATATGTATGTGTGCTCGGTCGACGTGGGCGACAAGAACCTCGACGCCGACGGCAACCCCGCTCCGCTGCAGATCGTCTGCGGCGCGCAGAACTTCGAGGCCGGCGACCACATCGTCACGGCCATGATTGGCGCTGTCCTGCCCGGCGACGTCAAGATCAAGAAGAGCAAGCTTCGCGGCGTCGTGTCCATGGGCATGAACTGCTCCGCGCGCGAGCTCGGCCTGGGCGGCGACCACTCCGGCATCATGATCCTGCCCGAGGATACGCCCTGCGGCATGCCGTTTGCCGAGTACGTGGGCTCGAGCGATACCGTGCTTGACTGCGAGATCACGCCCAACCGTCCCGATTGCCTGTCCATGATCGGCATGGCCCGCGAGACCGGCGCCATCTTCGACCGCGATTTCCACGTTGAGCTGCCTGCCATCAAGGCCGAGACCGGCCGCGCGACCGACGACGAGCTTTCGGTCGAGATTGCCGACGAGGGCCTGTGCGACCGCTACGTCGCCCGCATCGTGCGCAACGTGAAGGTCGGCCCCTCGCCCGACTGGATGGTCAAGCGCCTCAACGCCCTGGGCGTGCGCCCGCACAACAACATTGTCGATATCACCAACTACGTGATGATGCTCACCGGTCAGCCGCTGCACGCCTTTGACCTGGACACCTTTGCCGAGCGCGATGGCCGCCGTCGTGTGGTGGTCCGCGCCGCCCAGCAGGATGAGAAGTTCACGACGCTCGACGGCGAGGAGCGCACGCTCGACGCCGGCATGGGTCTCATCACCGACGGCGAGCGCCCCGTGGCGCTGGCCGGCGTTATGGGCGGCATGGATTCCGAGATCGAGGACGACACCGTCGATGTGATGGTCGAGAGTGCCTGCTTCAACGCCGGTCGCACCTCGCACACCAGCCGCGACCTGTCCCTGATCTCCGACGCCTCCATTCGCTTTGAGCGCCAGGTTGACGAGACCGGCTGCGTGGACGTCGCCAACGTTGCCTGCGCGCTCATCGAGGAGATCGCCGGCGGCGAGGTTGCTCCCGGCTATGTCGACGTTTTCCCTGCGCCCAAGACTATCGACAGCATCAAGCTGCGCCTGGCCCGCGTGCATGCCATCTGCGGTGCCGACATCGAGCCCGAGTTTATCGAGCGTTCGCTCACCCGCCTGGGCTGCACCGTCGAGCGCGACGGCGATGACTTCATGGTCACCCCGCCGAGCTTCCGTCCCGACCTGCCGCGCGAGATCGACCTGATCGAGGAGGTCCTGCGCCTGTGGGGCATGGGCCGTGTGACGGCGACCATCCCGGCTGCCAAGAACCACATCGGCGGCCTGACCCGCGAGCAGAAGCTCACCCGCAAGGTCGGCGAGATCCTGCGCGCCTGCGGCCTCAACGAGACCACGACTTTCGGCTTTGCCGCCCCGGGCGACCTGGAGAAGATCGGTATGTCCACCGAGGGTCGCGGTTGCCCCGTGGTGCTCATGAACCCGCTGGTAGCCGAGCAGACCGAGATGCGTCGTTCGCTGTTGCCGGGCCTGCTGCAGTCCGTGGCCTATAACGAGGCCCACGGCACGCCCAACGTGCACCTGTACGAGGTCGGCAGCCTGTTCCACGGTCGCGAGAACGCCAGCCTGCCCAAGGAGACCAAGTCCGTGGCGGGCGTGCTCTCGGGCCAGTGGAGCGAGCAGTCCTGGAACATGAAGTACCGCAAGCTGCGTTTCTTCTTTGGCAAGGGCATTGTCGAGGAGCTGCTCGCCCAGCTGCGCATCGAGAAGGTTCGCTTCCGTCCCGTCGAGGGCGAGTGCTACGCTTTCTTGCAGCCGGGTCGTGCGGCCGAGGTTCTGTCCGGCGGCACCGTACTGGGCTGGGTCGGCGAGATTCACCCCGAGGCGCGCGAGGCGATGGGCATCGATGAGGTCGTCGTTGCCTTTGAGCTCGATCTGGACAAGCTGATCAAGGGCGCCCGCAATCAGGAGAACTACCGCGAGTTCTCGCAGTACCCGGCTGTTGAGCACGACCTTGCTATCGTGGTCGACAATGCTGTGACCTGCGAGGATCTTGAGCGCCGCATTACCAGCGCCGGCGGCAAGCTGCTCGAGGGCGTGCGCCTGTTCGACGTCTACCGCGATCCCATCCGCATCGGAGCGGGCAAGAAGTCCATGGCCTTTGCGCTTACGTATCGCTCCGACGACCACACGCTCACCAGCGAAGAGGTCGAGAAGGCGCACCAGAAGATCGTCACCAAGGTGTGCAAGGGCGTAAACGGCGAGGTTCGCTCGTAATCTTTGCCGTTCGGAACCCGCCCCCTGCGGGGTTTTCACGGCAACGTCCTCGCCGCTTCGCGGCTGCGGGATGTTGCCTTAGAAAACCCCTCTCGGGGGCGGGTTCCTGCGTTAACCTTGTTGCGAGCGGACTGCACCTTCTTCCGGGTGACCGGAAAGTTGGGAGTGCATGGGCCTTTATTGGACGGTGCGTAGACCTGGGTTAATAACGTACGTATTGCAAGGGCGTGCTGCGTTGTGGGCGGTGCGCCTTTTTGTTAGTATGCAGAGTCGGTGTTACGGATTGTTGGAAACGTAACACGCAACGTTCTGATTGAGAGGGCTCATGCATATTCCAGATAATTATCTGTCCCCGCAGACCGATGCCGTCATGGCAGTGGCGATGGTGCCCGTTTGGGTTCACTGCATCAAGAAAGTGCGCGCCACGCTCGATCGCGAGCACATGGCTTTCCTGGGCATCTGCGCCGCATTTTCCTTCTTGCTCATGATGTTCAACGTGCCGCTGCCCGGCGGCACCACGGGTCACGCCGTCGGCGGCGCGCTCATCGCGCTGCTGCTGGGCCCGGAGGCCGCGGCCATTGCTGTCTCGGTCGCGCTGGCGCTACAGGCACTACTGTTTGGCGACGGCGGCATCCTGTCCTTTGGCGCCAACTGCTTTAACATGGCCTTCGTGCTGCCGTTTGCCGCTGCTATCGTGTTCCGTGCGCTCAACAGCCGTCTGCACGACAAGAGCTGGGGCACCTCGGTTTCGGCCATCGTAAGCGGCTGGGTCGGCCTGTGCCTGGCGGCCCTGTGCGCGGCAATCGAGTTTGGTATTCAGCCGATGCTCTTTACCAACGCTTCGGGCGCGCCGCTGTACTGCCCCTTCCCGTTGTCTATTGCCATTCCTGCCATGATGATCCCGCATATGCTGGTTGCCGGCGTGGTCGAGGGCGTGGCGACGGCTGCGATTTACGGTTTCATTAAGAAGACGGCGCCGAGCGTTATCGTCGGCCCCGAAGCCGCCGATGGACAGCTTGCTGCCGAGGGCGCTGCTACAAAGAAGACCTCGCTGGTCCCCACGCTCATCTTGGTTGCCGTGCTTGTCGTGGCCACGCCGCTGGGCCTGCTGGCCACGGGTGACGCCTGGGGTGAGTGGGACGCCGAGGGCGCCGCGACCGCCGTTCAGGAGGCTGGCGACGACAGCCTGCAGGCTTCGGTCGGTCTCGACACCCCGACCTTTGCCGACGCTCTGCCTACGGGTGATTACCTGCAGGCCTATTCCGAGGAGCAGGGTCTCGGCTTTGCCGGTCAGGCTGCCATGTATATCCTGTCCGGCGTGATTGGCGTGGCGGTGCTCACCATCGCATTCCGTCTGATCTCGCTGACGGTCAAGGAAAGCGGAGCCCATGGCGATGGTCGAGCTGCCTAGCTGGCTTGCGGCCGAGGAGCGATACGAGCCCACGGGCGCTCGTCATCGCGTGATGCAAAAGAACGTCCTGCACCTGGCGAGCCTGCTTGAGCGGGTTCGCCTGGGTGGAGGCGCGCACGAGGGCGGGTCGATGGTCGACCGCGCCCTTTCTTGCGTTTCGGCTCCGGTGCGCCTGGTGGGGATATTCGTTTGCGTCCTGTGCGTGTGCCTGACACAAAGCCCGCTGTACCTCATGTTGATGGCGGCCATTGCGCTGGTGCTCGTTGCCGTGCGTCCCGTACGCGGGCTGCGCGCGACCTTTGTGCCGGCGCTTGGCGCCGCGGGGCTCGCAGTGGTTTTGGCGCTGCCTGCCCTGCTGCTGGGTGCTTCCGCTACGGGCGCCATGCTCAAGATTGCGCTCAAGACCTTCATTAATGTGTCGCTGGTGCTGGGCGTTTCGTGGACCCTCACGTGGAGCCGCATATCGGCGGCGCTCAAGATGCTGCATCTACCCGACGAAGTTATCTTTACGTTTGATATGGCGCTCAAGCACATCGAGGTGCTGGGTCGTACGGCGCACGATCTGTGCGAATCGGTCATGCTGCGCAGCGTTGGCCGTGCGCCCGAGGGATTTTCGCGTACCGATTCGATCGCGGGTATCATGGGCATGACCTTTATCAAGGCGATGAAATGCAGCCGCGCGATGGACGAGGCTATGCTTTGCCGCGGCTTTGCCGGTGCGTATCCGGCTCCCGCGCGCGCCAGGTTTGGCTGGCGCGATGCGGCCTATGCGGCCGGCGTGGCGCTGCTGACAGTGTTGTGCGCCGTGCTGTAGGCGCTGCTGGTTCCGACTGGGGATGTAAATGGGGAAGGGCGACGTTTTGACGATCGATATGAATAGTGCGGCGGGCACGAACGGTGTGGGCGGCGCCGAGGTCGTTCCGCTCATCGAGCTGCGCGACGTGGTGTTCTCCTATGCGGGGCATACGGTTGTCGATGGCGTGTCGCTGCAGGTCGATCGTGGTGAACTCGTTGCCCTGCTCGGTCCCAACGGCTGCGGCAAGACGACGATTATGCGTCTTATTAACGGCCTTGAACTCGCGGACGCAGGGGCATACCTGTTTGACGGGCACGTGGTCGATGCGGCGTATCTGAAGGATTCTGCTGCTGCTCAGAAGTTCCACCAGCGCGTGGGCTTCGTATTCCAAAACGCCGATGCCCAGCTGTTCTGCGCCACGGTGGGCGAGGAAGTTGCTTTTGGTCCCGCGCAGATGGGGCTGCCGGCAGACGAGCTCGAGCGCCGCGTGCGCGATGCCATGGGGCTGTTCCAGGTTGCCGACCTTGCCGACGCCTCTCCCTATCAGCTCTCGGGCGGGCAAAAGAAGCGTGTGGCGCTGGCGGCAGTTGTATCGATGAACCCCGATATCCTAGTGCTCGATGAGCCCACCAATGGGCTCGACGAGGATTCATGCGACATCGTGGTCAACTTCTTGCTGGCCTACGTCGCGGCGGGTAAGACGGTCTTGATGAGCACGCATCACCAGGATTTGGTGCGACGCCTGGGTGCCCGTGCAATCTATATCGATCGATATCACCATGTGGTCGAGACGCCTTCGCCGTCGTATGGAACCGAAAGCGGTACTACGGACTAGCTGCTGCGTAGAGCGTGCGTAGCCGCCCGCGCGGCTTTGCCGTGATGGTATAGTTATCCAGGTTTTTTATGGGGGTGGCTATGCCAAGTTGGAACATTCATATCGCTCAGACGGAGCGTTTGCTGGAGCGCACCGGTGCACTTGCCAATAGCGTGCGCGACCGCAATGCCTTTTTGTTTGGCTGCGTGGTTCCGGATATTTTCGTGGGCTATATGGTCCCTGGCATCGCCGATCCCATCCCGTACCGCATTACGCACTTTGCCAAGCCCGAGCCTATCCCTAAGCCGCGTGAGCACGAGTTCTGGGATACCTATGTGGCACCGTTGCTTAAAAGTTCGCCCACCGGTGCGCCAGCCGCGGCGACCTCGATTATCGAGGAGCGCGAGCGACTGAATCGCGTGCACTATCCCCAGCGCTACAGGGATGCTGAGCCGGTTGTCGGTCCCGGCGCTCGTGAGTTCTCGCTTGCGTCCGAAGATGTGGCGCAGTCGTTGCTCGATTTGACACTGGGTGTCTGGTCGCATCTGGTGGCCGATACCGTATGGAATACGCGCGTGAATCAGTACCTGGAGGCGCACGGCGGCAAGCCGTGCGAGGAGTTCCGCATTAAAAAGCAAGGCGACTTTGACTGGTTTGGCAAGACGCTGGGCATTGTTTCCATCCCGCGTGCGACCGATCGCCTGTATACCGCTGCGACGCGTTTTGGGCAGTATCCCATCCATAAGGAGTATGTGCTCAAGACCATCGGCGTCATGCACGAGATCGTGCGCGAAAACCCCGGCGAGCCCGATCATCCGCCGTATCGCCTGCTAACTGAGGAGTTCTTCGACTCAACGTTTACCGAGGTCATCGAGCTGACCGAGGCAGGCTTTGCGGCTCGCGTTGCTGCTTCTGACGTTCCGGCAGTCCCCCTGATCGCTAGCTGCTAGCCGGCCGGCTTTACGGAGAACAGTTCATCCCAATTGACCAACAGCTCCCGTCGCAGGCGTCTTCGGTGGTGCGCTCGGCATCGGAGAGGCTTGCGACTGAACGCAAATCGATGAGGCGGCATATGAAGAAGGTCTTAAAAAAGCCCGGAAGGCAATGCCTTCCGGGCCCTTTGCAATGCAAATCTGCTTGCAAGTGCGATTTAGCGCACCTGAGCGACGTAAGCGACGTTGGTCGAGGAGACCTTGTCCTCGAGCTGGACGCTCATGCGGGGATCGCCGGCGGTAGCGACGGTCAGGTCGCCGGCCTCGACGTAGCCGAGCTCCTTGGCGGTCTCGATCGCCTTGACGATCGTGCCGTTGACGGTGCCCTGGGTAATCTCGGCCTGGTGCGGGATAACGCCCCAGTACATGATCATCTGCTGGACGGCCCACTCGTGGCGGGAGAATGCGCAGATCGGCATGTTGGGACGGAAGTGCGAGATCAGGCGAGCGGTACGACCGGTGGTCGTCGGCACGGTGATGCACTTGGCGCCAACGGTGGTAGCCATGTTCACAGCGGACATACCCACAACGTTGTTGACGACGCGGGTGCCGTGAGCGTCAGCCGGAACCTCGAGCGGAGCGTGGGCCGGGAGGTACTTCTCGGTCTCGAGAGCGATGCTGGCCTGCATCTTAACGGCCTCGACCGGGTACTTACCGGCAGCGGACTCGCCGGACAGCATAACGGCGTCGGTGCCGTCGTAAATGGCGTTAGCAACGTCGGCAACCTCGGCGCGCGTCGGGCGCGGGTTCTGCTGCATGGAGTCGAGCATCTGCGTAGCGGTGATAACGGGCTTGTAGGCCGCGTTGCACTTGGCGATGATCTCCTTCTGGATGTGGGGAACGAGCTCGGGCTTGATCTCGATGCCCAGGTCGCCACGGGCGACCATGATGCCGTCGGAAGCCTCGAGGATCTCGTCGAAGTTCTCGACGCCCAGGGCGCACTCGATCTTCGGGAAGATCGTCACGTGCTCGCCGCCGTTCTCGCGGCAAAGCTCGCGGATGCCGCGGACGGACTCGCCGTCACGGATGAAGGAAGCGGCGATGTAGTCGATGTTCTCGGTCAGGCCAAAGAGGATGTCCTGACGATCGCGCTCGGTGATGGCGGGCAGCGAGATGTTGACGTTGGGCATGTTGACGCCCTTGCGCTCGCCGATCAGGCCGTCGTTCTTAACGACGCAGGTCATGTCCTGGCCGTCGACGGACTCGACCTCGAGGGCAACCAGGCCGTCATCGATCAGGATGAGGGAGCCCTTCTCGACCTCGGAGGGCAGAGCCAGGTAATCGAGGGAGATGTGCTCAGCGGTGCCGTGGAAATCCTCGGACGTGGGCTGAGCGGTGACGACGATCTTGTCGCCGGTCTTGACGGCAACCTTCTTGCCATCGACCAAAAGGCCGGTGCGGACCTCGGGGCCCTTGGTGTCGAGCAGGATGCCGACGGGCATGCCGAGCTCCTTGGAAATACGGCGGACGCGCTCGATGCGACCGTGGTGCTCGTCGTAGGAGCCGTGCGAGAAGTTAAAACGGGCGACGTTCATGCCCGCCTTGATCATCTCGCGGATGGTCTCGTCGCTATCGCAGGCGGGACCCATGGTGCATACAATCTTGGTGCGCTTGTACATTCAGACCTCCATCTGACATCGTCTTGCGCTGATAGATAAACCATAAGAAATAAAACTGAGATGATTATAACGAAATGCCGACCGAATACCCCAAAAAATCGACCGTATGCCGAATTAGAAGTTCATTTTTTGCGGAAAAACGGTATATGCAAAAACTTTACCAACCGTTCTAACCGCTGCTATCTGGGCGATATTTCAGTCTGACGATGCGCCGAAGAAAAAACGTTTTATCAATGTTGAGCATCACACTGTCTGCACCGTTGCGCCTGTGCCGTGTTTCCAGATGGAATGTTTTGGCTAGACGCGTCGCTTTGGGGTACCATAGCTCCACTATCAACTGCCGCTCAGCACGGCAGCCTTGATGAGCCCTTGCCCTTCTCCTGGGAATTATGATCGGGCATCAATCTGCTGAGTGGCCCGAATCCCAGGAGGGGACTCTATATGCAAAAGGAATACCTGTCCGCCGCGGCGGAGGTGCTCAGCGACCAAGGTGTCGATGAGAACCTCGGCCTGAGCAACGGCGAGGCGTCGGCGCGCCTTGCCAAGACAGGCCCTAACAAGCTCGAGGAAGCCGAGAAGACGCCGCTGTGGAAGCGTTTCTTTGAGCAGATGGCCGACCCTATGGTCATCATGCTGATCGTTGCCGCCGTCATCAGCGCGCTCACGGGCATGGTCAAGGGCGAGGCGGACTTTGCCGATGTCGCCATTATCATGTTCGTCGTTATCGTCAACTCGGTGCTGGGCGTGGTCCAGGAAGCCAAGAGCGAGGAGGCCCTCGAGGCCCTGCAGGAAATGAGCGCGGCGCAGTCCAAGGTGCTGCGCGACGGCAAGCTCGTGCATCTGCCGAGCGCCGAGCTCGTGCCCGGCGACGTCCTCATGCTCGAGGCGGGCGACTCCGTCCCGGCCGACTGCCGCGTCCTCGAGAGCGCCACGATGAAGATCGAAGAGGCCGCACTGACCGGCGAGTCCGTGCCGGTCGAGAAGCACGCCAACGTGATTGAGCTTGCCGCGGGCACCGACGACGTGCCGCTCGGCGACCGCAAGAACATGTGCTACATGGGCTCCACCGTGGTGTACGGCCGCGGTCGCGCCGTCGTGGTCGGTACCGGCATGAACACCGAGATGGGCAAGATCGCTGGCGCCCTGGCCGAGGCCAAGGAAGAGCTCACGCCGCTGCAGGTGAAGCTCGCCGAGCTCAGCCGTATTCTTACCATTATGGTTATCGTCATCTGCGTCGTGATCTTTGGCGTCGACATCATCCGTCACGGCGTGGGTAACGTCCTTACCGACCCGACTGCCCTGCTCGACACCTTTATGGTCGCCGTCTCGCTCGCCGTCGCCGCCATCCCCGAGGGCCTGGTCGCCGTCGTGACCATCGTCCTTTCGCTCGGCGTGACCAAGATGGCCAAGCGCCAGGCGATTATCCGCAAGCTTTCTGCTGTCGAGACGCTCGGCTGCACGCAGACCATCTGCTCGGACAAGACCGGCACGCTCACCCAGAACAAGATGACCGTCGTCAAGCACGAACTTGCTGCGCCCAAGGAGAAGTTCTTGGCCGGCATGGCGCTGTGCTCCGATGCCCAGTGGGACGAGGAACTGGGCGAGGCCGTGGGCGAGCCGACCGAGTGCGCGCTCGTCAACGATGCCGGCAAGGCTGGTCTTACTGGCCTGACTGCCGAGCACCCGCGCGTGGGCGAGGCCCCGTTCGACTCGGGCCGTAAGATGATGTCCGTGGTCGTCGAGACCCTGGACGGCGAGTACGAGCAGTACACCAAGGGCGCGCCCGACGTGGTGATCGGCCTGTGCACCCATATCTACGAGGGCGATAAGGTCGTCCCCCTGACCGAGGAGCGTCGCGCCGAGCTCGTGGCAGCCAACAAGGCCATGGCCGACGAGGCCCTGCGCGTGCTGGCACTGGCGAGCCGTACCTACACCGAGGTTCCCGCCGACTGCAGCCCCGCTGCGCTCGAGCATGACATGGTCTTCTGCGGCCTGTCCGGCATGATTGACCCGGTCCGCCCCGAGGTGGCCGACGCTATCCGCGAGGCGCACGACGCCGGCATCCGCACTGTCATGATTACGGGCGACCACATCGACACCGCCGTGGCCATCGCCAAGCAGCTGGGCATCGTCGCCGATCGCAGCCAGGCCATCACCGGTGCCGACCTCGACCGCATGAGCGACGAGGAGCTCGACGCGCACATCGAGGACTACGGCGTGTACGCTCGCGTTCAGCCCGAGCACAAGACCCGCATCGTCGAGGCCTGGAAGTCGCGCGACCAGATCGTGGCCATGACGGGCGACGGCGTCAACGACGCCCCGTCCATCAAGCGCGCCGACATCGGCGTTGGCATGGGCATCACCGGTACCGATGTCACCAAGAACGTCGCCGACATGGTGCTTGCCGACGACAACTTCGCCACCATCATCGGTGCCTGCGAAGAGGGCCGTCGCATCTACGACAACATCCGCAAGGTCATCCAGTTCCTGCTTTCGGCCAACCTTGCCGAGGTCTTCTCGGTGTTTATCGCCACGCTCATCGGCTTTACCATCTTCCAGCCGGTGCAGCTGCTGTGGGTGAACCTGGTCACCGACTGCTTCCCCGCGCTCGCGCTGGGCATGGAGGATGCCGAGGGCGACATCATGAAGCGCAAGCCGCGCAACGCCAAGGACGGTGTCTTTGCCGGACATATGGGCCTGGACTGTGTGGTCCAGGGCCTAATCATCACCGTGCTGGTGCTGGCGAGCTTCTTTGTGGGCGTGTACTTTGACATGGGCTACATCCATATCGCCGATATGATCGCCGGCAATGCCGACGAGGAAGGCGTGATGATGGCGTTCATCACGCTCAACATGGTCGAGATTTTCCACTGCTTCAATATGCGCAGCCGTCGTGCGTCGCTGTTCACCATGAAGAAGCAGAACAAGTGGCTGTGGGCTTCCGCCGCGCTGGCACTGGTGCTGACGGTGATCGTGACCGTGCAGCCGACGCTTGCCGAGATGTTCTTTGGTCCTGTGACGCTTGAGCTCAAGGGCGTTCTTGCCGCGCTGGGCCTGGCCTTCCTGATCATCCCGCTGATGGAGATCTACAAGGCGATCATGCGCGCGGTCGAAAAAGAGTAGGTCGAAAGGCCATCCCTCCCACCGGCCCGACCGCCTGCGGGGTTTCTTCTTCGCTGGTCCTCGCGCTTCGCGCTGCGGGATCGCTCAGAAGAAACCCCTCTCGGCGGTCGGGCCTTCGGACAACCTCTCGGGACCGTAAGCTGAGGGAAAGTTTGTGAGCCGATCGAGCGTTTGCTCGACCGGCTCTTTTTGATTCAAGACTTTAGTCTGCTGGCCGCGCAGCGGCCAGCTTTAAAC
Source organism: uncultured Collinsella sp. (assembly GCA_902491935.1). Lineage (GTDB taxonomy): Bacteria > Actinomycetota > Coriobacteriia > Coriobacteriales > Coriobacteriaceae > Collinsella. Next base: position 11 of record CABUJN010000007.1, on the reverse strand, counting down.
CACCCGCTACG
>CABUJN010000006.1:0-62017 GCA_902491935.1 uncultured Collinsella sp. | reverse complement strand
TTCGGCTACGGCCGCATCAAGCTGGGCGCCGATGGTCAGATCGAGCGCATCATCGAGCAGAAGGACTGCACGCCCGAGCAGGCCGCCACGCTGCTGGAGTGCAACGCCGGCTGCTACGCCTTTGACGGCGCGCAGCTCGCCGCCCATATCAACGAGATCGGCAACGACAACGCGCAATCCGAGTACTACCTGCCCGACATGCTCGAAATCCTCAAGGGTCACGGCCAGGCGGTCTCCATCTTCCACTGCGATGACTACCGCGACGGCCTGGGCGTCAACAGCCGCATCCAGCTCGCGCAGCTCACCGCTATCGCGCGCGACCGCATCAACGAGCACTGGATGGCCGAGGGCGTCACGTTCATCGACCCCACGCAGGCCTGGATCGGCCCGGATGCCGTCATCGGCCGAGACACCGTCGTGTGGCCGCAGACGCACCTGATCGGCCACGTCACCGTGGGCGAGGAGTGCCAGCTCGGCCCCAACAGCCGCCTCACCGACACTACCGTCGGCAGCGGCTGCACCATCGATGAGACTATCGCCATCGAGGCCGTCATCGAGAACGGCGTCGACTGCGGCCCGCGCGCCTACCTGCGCCCGGGCACTCACATGCTCGACGGCTCCAAGGCCGGCACGCACGTGGAGATCAAGAAGTCCACGATCGGCGAGGGCTCCAAGGTGCCGCACCTGTCCTACATCGGCGACACGACCATGGGCTCCGGCGTCAATGTCGGCGCGGGCTCCATCACCTGCAACTACGACGGCGTCCACAAGCACAAGACCGTCATCGGCAAGGATGCCTTCATCGGCTCCGACACCATGATGGTCGCGCCCGCCCAGATCGGCGACGGCGCGCTTGTGGCCGCCGGCTCTGTCATCACCGAGCCGGTCCCGGCCGACGCACTCGGCCTGGGCCGCGCCCGTCAGGTAAACATTGAGGGCTGGGCCGCCGATTATCGCCGCCGTCTGCACGAGGACGACGAGGTATAACGTTTTACCAAGCATCTAAGGAGCTGTTCCCATGGGGGCGGCTCCTTTTTCTATCGTGACCTGCGCAACCGGATGAGTGGTCGGTTCGTGTCCGTTGACGGTAAAGACGTTATCAAGACCCGATTAACCCCGTCGCGCGGTTACAATGCAACAAGGCATCTATATGGCATTCGATATAAAGGAGAAGGGTAATGCCGATTAATGATCCCGAGAAGTCGGAGAATATGCGCAAGTCCATCCGCGTGTATTCCGGTTCCTCCAACCGTCCCCTCGCTCAGAAGATTGCTGAGTACCTTGGGGTCGAGCTTTCGGGCCTTACGCTAAAGCAGTTCGCCAACGGTGAGATTTACGCCCGCTACGACGAGACCGTCCGCGGCGCCGACGTCTTCCTGATTCAGTCCGTGGCTGGCGGCAACGTCAACGACATGCTCATGGAGCTGCTCATCGCCACCGACGCTGCCAAGCGCGCATCCGCCCGCTCCATCACCGCCGTCATCACCCACTACGGCTATGCCCGCCAGGACCGCAAGGCCGGCCCGCGCGAGCCCATCACCGCCCGCCTCGTCGCCAACCTGCTCGAGCGCGCTGGCGTCAACCGCATCATCACCCTCGACCTGCACCAGGGCCAGATTCAGGGCTTCTTCGATATCCCGGTTAACCACCTGTCCGCGCTGCCGCTGTTTGGCCAGTACTACAACGACATGCACTTCGACACCGACAACCTGGTTGTCGTCTCCCCCGATGTGGGCCGCGCCAAGGCCGCCAAGAAGCTGTCCGACATGCTCGGCTGCGACCTGGCCATCGCCCACAAGGGCCGTCCGCGCCACAACGCCGCCGAGGTCATGGGCATCATCGGTGACATCAAGGGCAAGACCTGCATCATCAACGACGACATGATCGACACCGCTGGCACCCTGTGCGCCAACGTCAAGGAGCTCAAGGCTATGGGCGCTGGCGACATCTACGTCTGCGCCACCCACGGCATCTTCTCCGGTCCGGCCATCGAGCGTCTGAACGACGCCCCGATTGTCGAGTGCCTCGTCACCGACGCCATTCCCGTCGAGGTCGGCGGCAAGATCAAGACCATCTCGGTCGCCGAGGAGTTCGCTCAGGCCATCTCCGCCGTTTACCACGAGGAGCCCGTCTCCACGCTCGTCGGCGGCGACTTCGCGCTGTAATCCAGCGTGCATCTCATCATCTTTGGTGTTTTTAAAGGGTCGGAAGCTCGCTTCCGACCCTTTTTCTACCCCTCGACAACCTTCCCTGGACAATTAGTTCAGATACGTATTTTTTTAAAGCTCCAAAGGCCGTTCTGAGCTCCCCGGCGAACGCCATACTGCCCAAAGCTCATCGCTTTCGAGTACGACCGCCGCATATTTACCCTCAAATCGCCCTCGAAAGCCCTTAGAAACGCCTCGAACGCCCACCGTCTTATACGTATCTGAACTAACTGTCCAGTAGCTATCGTCAACCTTCGCGACAGAGCTCAATTTCCTGCAATCCCCTCAACCGATTCCACCGATTTCATAACACCCAGCCGTTCATGGCGCGCAGCGCCCCGCTGAGCGAAAAGAACGGTATGGCGGTCGCATTCTGCCGCCAACTTAGTACGTTATAGCTATGACGACCGTGATTTCACATCTCTCCGCCCTCCGCGCAATTCGTCGCGCACGACGGGCGTACTCTGCCCTACCCTGGGACTCCGTTGATAGCGAACAGCAAGCACAGGCCTTGGCTGGCTGCATTCCCAACAATGACGCGATAGACTTTGGCGCACTTTCGATACTCGACGCCTGGAATGAAGATGATTCCGAACTGCTCGATCTTCTCGTTTCAAACGAAGACAACAGGCGCCCCGACAAGCGACTTCTTCAGCATATTCTCTCCACTCCTCTTCCTGAAGGTGCAATTATGCACGTCGAGGCCGACATCTACGCAACGTCTCCCGCCATGACAGCCATGCTTTGTTCCAAAAATGAATCAGTCGCCAAAACCCTGATGCTTCTCATGGAACTGCTCGGAACCTACTCCCTTCCTCCCGGGGCAACATACCCCATTGCCTATGACGGCATCTGGCCCGAGGGCGATGACTACGAAGCGATGGACGACCTCGATTGCCGGGGCGACCAGTCGGCGACCGAACAGCAGAACGAAACCCGCTACGAACAGGCACACTACAAATGCAAGCCCGCCACGACCATCGAAGATCTCGAGGCTGTTGCACAGCTTGCCAAAAGTAGCTCATACACATCGTTTCGCACGGCAGTCAAACTTGCCCGACCCGGATCTGCATCCCCAGCCGAATCCCTAATGTTTGCCGTTCTCGGAGCGCCCATGCGCTTTGGAGGATTCGGATGTTGCAGTCTGCCCATGGGAGGCCTGCTACTCAACTATCGAATCGACTTCGACACTCTTGCGGTCAACATGTCCTCGGGCATCCCCTATGCCATCTGCGACCTATATTGCCCGGCAGCCGGAGTCGACAACGAATACAACGGAATTGGGCATGAGCTTCAAAACGCTCGCATCCACGATGGCAATCGAAATAATGGCCTCAAGGCAATGGGCATCCACGTCCTGGTTATCAATCGCGACCAAATGAAAGACCTTGTTGCACTCGAAGCCTTCGCCCAAACGATGCATCGACTCGCGGGAGTCCGATTCCGATACCGTATCAAGGGCTATCGCAAGCGTCAGGCCGCTTGGCTCAACGCTCTGCGGGCTGGAATCGGCCTTGCGGCGGTCTAAACGGCGAATCACCCGCGCGCCGCCGAACAGGACTGGACAGTTAGTTCAGATACGTATAGATGGACACATTGAATTAGGCTGTTTTGCAGCTATCTCTATACCATTCGCCCTATTTGAAGGCAGGGTAGACTTCAAAACAGCGCCATATGGACTAACTAAAGCTCCGAAACAACGTATCGGCATTGAATTGAGCACTTCGAGTCCTCAGAACTTATACGTATCTGAACTAACTGTCCACCTCTGATTTCGACGGCCGTCCAAACGCCCCTAAACGCCCTCAATTACCCTCCATTTGACAGCGGCAACAGGGTCGCTCACCATAGCAGGCGACAAATCAACGAAAGGATAAACATGGCAGCTGCACAGCCGCTTAAGATTCGCATGGTTGCCGGACTTGGCAACCCTGGCGAGGAATATGCCGAGACCCGTCACAACGCTGGTTTCAAAGCAATCGACGAGCTGGCCCGTCAGGCCGGCGTCACGTACTGGAAAAACCAAGCAGGCGCCGAGGTCGCGCTCATCAACATCAACGATCCCGAGGAAGAGGGCGGTAAGCGCCAGATTGTACTGGTCAAGCCGCAGTCGTATATGAATACCTCGGGTGGCCCCATCTCCAAGCTCTGCCGCGAGTACAAGATCAAGGCCGAGGAGCTGCTCGTAATCCACGACGAGCTCGATATTCCCGCCGGCGACGTCCGCGTTAAGGTGGGCGGCGGCCACGCCGGTCACAACGGCCTGCGCTCCATCATCGACAAGATGGGCAGCCGCGACTTCAGCCGCATCCGCACCGGCATCGGCAACCCTCCCGGCAAGATGGCCGTCGCCGACTACGTTCTTAAGCAGCTGCGCGCCCGCGAGGCCGAGGATTTCCAGGACACCTGCGCCCGCGCGGCCGACGCCGCCGGCCTGGCGATCGTGCACGGCGTGGTCTATGCCCGCGACCATGTCAACGGCGCCGCCTCCGCCAACGGCAAGCACTAAAACCTATCATTTAGGAACAGGTTTATTTTGGCAGGTTTTACCTGCGGAAACGCCCCAGTTGCGGCATCGCAATCAACCGCGCGCCGACATACATGCATAGCACCCCAAAGGGGGCCGGCCTCATCACAACCCGAGGCCGGCCCCATTTGCCGTTTTACCTGATAAAACTGACCAAAATAAACCTCTCCCCTTTGGTAGGCCAAAGTGGATAAACCCTGCTCCCAACAGCCGAAGACACACGTAAGTGACATGTCCATGAGGGTATAATTTGCACCGTATGTCTGCACAACGCCTGTGCGCGTACGGTTTTATTCGGGCTACCGTCCATTTCCGTGGAGGCACGGTTCGGCGGCCCTAACAAGAGAGGGGTTCTATGTATAAGATCCTGGAGAAGACGCAGTTCTCGGAGAAGGTGTTCAAGTTCCGCATCGAGGCGCCTGCAATCGCCAAGCATGCGCACGCTGGACAGTTCCTCATGGTTCGCGCCAACGAGACGGGCGAGCGCGTCCCGTTTACCCTGGCCGGCTGGAACGGTGACGAGGGCTGGGTCGAGTTCATCTTCATGGTGATCGGCAAGACCACCGAAATGCTTTCCACCTACGAGGCCGGCGAGTCGCTGCGCGACGTCGTGGGCCCGCTGGGCGTTCCCACCGAGATGGCCGAGGGCCCCTGCGCCGTCATTGGCGGCGGCGTCGGCCTGGCAATTGCCTTCCCGGTCGCCAAGCACCTGGTCGAGACCGGTCACGAGGTGCACGCCATCATGGGCGCCCGCACCAAGGACCTCCTGCTCATGGAGGACCAGTTCCGCGAGCTCCTCGACGAGGACCACATCCACATCACCACTGACGACGGTTCCTACGGCGAGCAGGGCGTTGTTACCGCTCCGCTGGAGCGCCTACTGCAGGACAAGGCCGTGAGCCAGGTCTTCTGTGTCGGCCCCGTTCCGATGATGAAGTTCTCGACCCTCACCGCCCAGAAGTACGACACCCCCATCACCGCGTCCCTCAACCCCATCATGGTTGACGGCACCGGTATGTGCGGCTGCTGCCGCGTCGAGGTGGGCGGCGTGACCAAGTTCGCTTGCGTCGACGGCCCCGACTTTGATGCCACCCTGGTCGACTGGGATGACCTTCGTGCCCGCCAGGCCGCTTACCGTTCCGAAGAGGGCGAGTCCCTCAAGGCCTATGAGGAAAAGAGCTGCGCATGCCACTAGTTAACGGTCGTTTCGTTGCCGATATGAAGTCGCCCCGCACCCCCGATAACGAGGAGCCGGCTGCTGAGCGCGCCTGCGACTTCCGCCCCGTCGACAAGGGCTTCACCGAGGAGATGGCGCTGGCCGAGGCCGAGCGCTGCCTCAACTGCAAGAAGCCGTTCTGTGTTGAGGGCTGCCCCGTCAACATCAACATCCCCCGCTTTATCGAGCAGATCCGCGAGAAGGACTTCGGCGGCGCTCTCGATACCATCCGCGAGGACTCCATGCTTCCCGCCATCTGCGGCCGCGTCTGCCCGCAGGAGAACCAGTGCGAGGGCAAGTGCATCCGTGGCAAGAAGTCCGAGCCCGTGGCCATCGGCCAGCTCGAGCGCTTCCTGGGTGACCGCCCCGAGCTCGCGTCCACGCCCAAGATGGCTCCCAAGAACGGCAAGAAGGTCGCCGTCGTCGGCTCCGGCCCGTCCGGCATCACCTGCGCCGGCGAGCTCGCCCGCAACGGCTTTGACGTTACCGTCTTTGAGGCATTCTTCACCGGCGGCGGCGTGCTGGTCTACGGCATCCCCGAGTTCCGTCTGCCCAAGGCAGTCGTCAAGCGCGAGATTGACGGCCTGGAGGACATGGGCGTCAAGTTTGAGTACAACTCCGTCGTGGGCAACATGGCCACGGCCGAAGAGCTGTTCGAGCAGGGCTTCGACGCCATCTACGTGGCGACCGGCGCTGGCCTGCCCAAGTTCCTCAACGTCCCCGGCGAGAACCTGCCCAACGTCTTCTTCGCTAACGAGTACCTCACCCGCGTGAACCTGATGAAGGCCAACAAGTTCCCCGAGTACGACACCCCCACCAAGCACGGCAAGAACGTCGTTGTCTTTGGCGGCGGCAACGTGGCTATGGACGCCGTCCGTACCGCCAAGCGTCTGGGCGCCGAGCACGCCATCATCGCTTACCGCCGTACCGAGGACGAGATGCCCTGCCGTCGCGCCGAGCTGCACCATGCCAAGGCCGAGGGCGTCGAGGTTCTGCCGCTTGTCTCCCCGCTCGAGTTTGTCGCTGGCGAAGACGGCTCCGTGTGCGCCGTCAAGGTCCAGAAGATGGAGCTCGGCGAGCCCGACGAGTCCGGCCGTCGTCGCCCGGTGCCCATCGAGGGCGCCATCGAGGAGATCCCCTGCGACGTCGCGATCTCGGCTATCGGCACCAACGCCAACCCCTTCGCAAAAAAGATCGGCGGCAAGATGGAGCTCAACAAGTGGGGCTACATCGTTGCCGACGAGGAGACCGGCCAGACCACCGATCCCCGCATCTGGGCCGGCGGTGACATCGTCACCGGTGCCGCTACGGTCATTCTGGCGATGGGCGCCGGCAAGAAGGCCGCCGCTTCGATCACCAAGAGCCTGCTGGGCGAGTAATCACCTGCGGCGCTAGCCACCAAACGGCAAAGTCCCCGTCGAGCACACGCCCGGCGGGGACTTTTTTTATGCCGGCCGCCCGATCACCACGATGGGGACAGGCACCTTTGTGGTGGTTGGGGACTTGCCCGGTCGTTTTGTCTCAATCTGTAACAGTTAGGCCCTGTTGAGCCTTGTAGTTGTTACAGATCGAGATATTTCTCCAGCCGCCCCCCGCTTTGTCTCAATCTGTAACAGTTGGAGGCCAAATTCCTCGCTACGTGTTACAGATCGAGACGTTAGGTTGGCGGCCGAACAGTTCGTCTCAATCTGTAACACCTGGAACCCAAATATCTGGCTTGGTGTTACAGATTGAGATCTTGCAAAAGCCGAGAATGGGCGTTGTCGCCAAAACCTAACGCTTGCGACGCTTGGTCGCGGCGATGCCGGCCGCGGCAACGGTTGCGCCGGCGATGCCCAAGGCGGCGACCGTCATCGCGGTGGAGTCACCCGTGCTGGCGAGCTCCGTGCCGCCGGACTTCTTGTCGTTCTCGCCCTTACCCTTGGACTTGTTCGTCGTCACCGTGGTCGTCGTCGAAGTCGAACCGCCCGCAGGTACCCCGGTGCCGCCAGAGCCATCCGCACCGCCGCCCTGCTCGCCGTCGCCAGGCGTCGGGTCCGGATCGGGCGTCGGATCAGGCGCCGCCTCATCGGTCACCGTAATCGTAATGTTCAGACGCTCGGAATACTCGCTGTACGACATGCCAGGGCGCTGTGCCGCAATGCGCACATACATGTTGCTATCGAGCGCAATGGGCTCGGTGTACTTTACACGGCCTTCGTCACGGCAGGGGCAGGTGTCGTTGGTGGTGTACCAAATCGTCGCGCCATCCTCGGCAGAAAGCTCCAGCTTCGTGCCCTTGGGCACCGTAATGTAGTTCTCCTTGGGCGACCATGCACCAAACGTCGTCGCACCAATCGTCGCCACCGGTCGCGCCGGTCGCACTGCCTCGGCAGACACGCGAACGTCGACCTGCTTGGACAGCGCCGTGCCGCCCACCGCCGCCGTCAACGTCGTCAAACCGGGCAGAGCACCATGCAGCACAAACGTCGCCGCACCGTCCTCGCCCGTCACGGCCTGGGTGGCATCGACAGAGCAGATAGCCGAGGACTCCAGCCCAACACTAACCTTGGCGCCCGCAAACGGCTTGCCCGCCTTATCGGTCACGTGCGCCACCAGCTCAAAGTCACTGCCATCAAGCATGGTCACGGCCTGCTCCACGTTGAGTTTGAGTTTGTCGGCACGAACGCCCACGACAAGCTCGCCACTTGCCCAGCGCGCCATGGCCGTGCCGGCGTAGTTGCGAGCACCGTCGAGCTCAAACGCCACCGTCGAGCCCGCCTCACGCGCATCGGCATAGCGAATACGCAGCACGCGTGACAGCGGCTTGCCATTGGGATCGTCCTGCTTGTCGAGCCACGTATACGTCACGTCGCCCAAGCCCTGCGCGCACAATGCGACCAGGGCATCGTCGCTCGCATCCATATACTGCGCAAACTCAACCTCGATGCAATCGGTATAGGCATGGGCCGAAGCTACCTCGGGCGCCGCCGTCGACACCAAGCCAATGTTCACCTCAGTCTGAATCGGCGGCACGCGCAGCCAAGCCGAACGCGCCTCCTCATACCCGTCCTTGGTCACGCGCACTTGATACCAGCCGGTCGGCGTATTCCAGTTGTACGCACCGTCCGCACCCGTTGCAAGCGGATTGTCCTGCTCATACCCCTCGGCATCCCAACGCACCGCATTGGTACCGGCCGCATCGTCGGCGCTCCACAGCTCAACCGCCGCGCCTTCAACCGTATTGGACAGCAGGCCCTCGTACACCACGCCCGCAGGGTCGGGTGCTGCCTTGGCAGGCACATTGCGATAACGCGCCTCGAAGATCGACTGCATCTTCTCGTCCGAGATCAAGCCGTCCTTGTTGGCCTTGTAGACCTCGGCATCGGTCAGCTCGCCCCAGTTGACCGTAATGCGATTCTGGCACGCGCGCTCCACCTGCTCGCAGGCAACATCGTAGGCGCATTCGGCATTGGTCAGCTTAATCGCGCGCTCCGAACCTACGCTGGTCGAAGCTGCATCATAGGCGGCGCCCACCACGGTACCCGCCGAACCGGCCGTCAGCACGCCGGCGATTGTCATAATGGAGCCCACCGCCACATCGGTGCTGTCGTGGCAGAGCTGGCGATACAGCAGATCCTCAAACGCACGCGCCTTCTCCATGGCGTCACGCAGCGCGTAAATGCACTTCCAGTCGTCCTCGGTCTTCTCGGGCTTGGCAAGCAAGCGCGTATGCTGAAGCTCATAGCCCTCGCGCTCGCCCTTCACCTTCTGCATACGGACGTTCACGTTCTCCCAGTTCTTGCTGGCATCGTTCACGCCGTAAATGCCGGTAAAGATGCCGATACCCTGGGTCGCCGCGGGAAACGCCTGGCCGGCCGCCTTCCACGCATCGGTCTTAAAGACCTGTCCGAACATCTCGCACTCGATCTTATAGCTCTTGAGCGAACGGATCGTGCGGATGAGCTTCATATGGGCGCTCACGTCGCCGTTGAGCTTCCAGGCCATGAGCCATCCGCGCACCTTGGAGTTGTTGAGGCTATGGACCACATTCCAGTTGTCGTACAGGTCGTCCAGAATGTCGCACTGCATGGCGATCGAGTTAAACAGAAGCGCCTGGTTCTTGTTGTTATTGGAGTTCTCGATAAATTCCGACTCGATATAGGCCGTCTGCTCGCCATCGGGCGCGGCGACCTTAAAGCCCTTGACGGTATCGTCGTCAGCCGCCTTGTAGCTCAGCGAGCTGCCGAGCGCCTGGCCCAAATCGTTAAACCCGCTCGTCGACTGGCCGTTGTACTCGCTGGCCTTAATGCCCGCACACTTGTTGAGCGCCGCAGCGGTTGCGTCATTCCAGCTTCCGTATTGGTTGAGCTGGCCGATACCCATCGACTGGCCCACCAGATCCTCGGCCTGCTGGGCAATAAACTCCGCTCGCGATGCATGGTCGACGAGCTCCTTGATGGCGGCCGCATCCGCAGCGTTCGCGCCCTGGGCCGCCGCGAGTTCCTGATACCAATCCTCGCTGGTGCCGTAAGCATCCTCAAAGATCATCTTGTCCACATTGACGCCATAGCTGTCGCCCTGCTGGGTCAGCAGCGCCGCCGACCCGCCGACCGCGGCCTTGAGCTCAGCCGCAAACTGCGCGGCCTCGTCGTTGCCAGCACCATCACCCTCGCCGTCGCTGGCGGCAGGGGCGCGACGAGCCTTACGGGCAGCTCCACCTTGGGCTTCGTCCTCTTTACCGTTCTCGTCCTCCTCGGCAAACGCATCAGCGACCATCTGGTCAATCGCGTCGTTAAAGGCCTCGTCGACATCATTAAACGAGTTATCCATCATATACTCGTGCCACTGCTGCACGGCATTCGAGAACTCCTGCTGGCGCTCCTCGGCCGCGGCGGAATGCTTTTTGGCCGAAGCGTTGGCGTCAAAACTCAGCATGGTCATAAGCTGAGCATTGGAGATGCGGTAGGTCTGCGGCATAAAGATCTGCTCAAAGTTGCCGCAGTTCACATAGGTCGAGTCATTCGCCTTGTTAAACTCGTCGAGCAGCTTAAGGTAACCCTCGTCCACATACTCCGCCACATAGCGCACATGGGTGCCCTCGCGCGACTTTTGAGTCAGAGGAATCGTCACCGTCTTGCCATCCACGCAGTCCACGTACAGGTCGAGCGTGTCGGCGGCCTCTTCGTTTCCCACCTCGAGCGTGATATCGAACGTCCAGTAGGCGTTCTTCTTTTGCGGCAGATGGTGGAAGGTCCACAGACTCTTGCCGGTGTCCTTGCCGTCCTTGACCAGGCTTTGCGTACCGCCACGATACGTCACATCAAAGTTCCAGACCGAAGCGCCCGGAACATAGCGCACATAATTGCGAGCCGTTACCTCGGCAGCAGCGGCGGCAGCAGCGGTCGAGCCCACGCGCGCTTCGAGCGTCACACGCTCGGCGGCAAGCGTATCCTGCGGCAGGTCGTATTCAATCTTGGCACGGCCGAGTTTATTGGTCTTGCCGGTGTACTTTGCGGCCGAGGCGCCCACGCCCACGGTAAGCTGCACGCTTTTTCCGGGCGCTGCGTATACGTAGGCCACATTGCCCAGTAGGCTGTGAACGTCGGTGCTGTCGACCTCGATGCGCGATCCGCTAACCTCGAGTGTGGTGCTTCCCAGCGGCAACGTCACCTCGCCCAGCGTAATAAGCGGCGAGATGGCATAGATGCCCGCGGCCTTAGGCTTAAAGCGCACAAACACATCGGCGCCCATGCCCTTATTCATATTGAGAACGAGGTTGTCGCCCTCCCAAGTTGTGTCAGCCCACATGGCCTCGGAGCTGGCGCCGGCTTCGCGAGAGCCTGCGGACACATCCCCGACGGCATCCTTGGCCAGCGGAATCTCAATCTTGGCAGCCTGGCTGTCCTTGAGCTCGTAATGAATGCGCAGCTCGGTCTCCACGCCAACGACCGCGGACGAATCAGCGATAACCGAGCCCGCCGTCAGCCCGCGCTCGGCACGATACGTCTCCACGTCAAACGTGGGGACGTCGAGCGTCACGTCGAGCTGTTTGCCGTCCTCAATCTTCACCTGCTTTTGCGCGATATGCTTACCCACGGTCAGCCCTAGGCGGCTAAACGTGGAATAGCTCGTCGCTTGGATGTCGTAGCTCGTCTTGTTAAAGGCGACGATGGTGTACGAACCGGCCTTAAGGCGCGGCGTCTCGGCCTTCATGATAGGCGTGGTGCCATCGTCTTCGTAACCCATCAGATAGGTGACGCCGTCGGCGACCAGCTTGCCGTCGGACGTACGGAACACCAGCACGCGGTTAGCGCCCTGGTAGTCGCCCTTGGTCGCGACCGTCGCCGTGCCCCAGGGCTTCAAGTCGATATCGACCTTGCCGGCCGAGGGCTTCACCGTCGCCGTCGTCCCACCCAGCTTGAGGCTGTCTTTGGGCTCGAGCGTTATCTCCAGATCCTGGTCCGCGTCGGCAATGGCCTGCGACACCACGAGCGCTGTGCCCTGGATACGGAAGTCGTTTTCCTTGTCACCCTTGGCAGGCTTAAGCGTCTTGCCGCCGTTCTTCACCGTCAGATCGATGTTATCGAGACTATCGAGCTCAATGCGTTCGGTCTTATCCTGGCCCATAATCGGTTCAAGATAGCCCACGTTGAGCTCAATCGCGCGCGAAGCCGGAATCTTGGTAAAGTCCTCCGTCTTAATCTCTCCGATATTCCATGTGCCCGTCATCTGGTCGCCCGGGCGCGCCAGCACCATGTCATAGTAACCGCTGAGCGAAATGCGCAGCGTTGCTGCCGTCTTGGAGAGGACGTTGGCAGCAACGGAGCCGTCGTCGCCAACCGTCAACGGCGTGGACTGCCCCGCCTGCAAGAGCACGGCCGCCGCGCTCTGGGGAAGTTTGCCCGTCACCTGGGCCGCCTCGCCCATCCACTCAAACGTGTAGGCAGGCTTCGAGGAATCGACGGAGTCCTTGCGATCGGCCACGGCATCGGCAAGCTTTTTGACCATCGAGGGGTTGCCAGCCGAATCGGTCGCATAGGCATAGATGGTCTGGCCTTCACCAAAGGGAATCGTATACGTTACGCCATCGATTGTCACGCGCTCATTATAGTCGCCCGGATAGCCCGCCTCACCAAACTGAAGATCGGGGTTCATCACGCGCAGGGCAACGGCATTATGGTTCGTCTCGTTTCCGTATCTCGTGTTCTCAAAAGCTCCCCACTCTATCATTTCCACGCTTTTGGGTAGCACAATCTCTTTGCCGGCAATCGCAGGATCAAGAGAGGCGAACGCGAGCGCCCCGATAGATTTGACACCATCGCCGATCGTCACCGATGACACATGCGAGCACCCGTCAAAGGCATAGCGCTCAATCCGCTCCACCGTGCCCGGCACGTTGATCTGCGTAAAGGTGAGTACCGTTGTGTCCGAGACATAGAACTGCGGTACGCCGCAATTGGCGAAGGCGCGATAGTCGATAGTCTTAACCGAAGGTGGCAGCGTTGCCACCACATTGTCGTCAAGCTGTTCGCAGCCCTCAAAGGCCTGCTCGGGAATCGTGGTAAAGGCCGCGTTGTTGGGCCAGGTCACCGTGTGAAGTGTCTTGCTTCCAGTAAACGCATTCCAGCCCAGTTCCTCAACCGAATCGGGCAGTGCGATTTCCTTGATGCTGCTGCCGCCCAAACCGCCCACAGAGCGGATATGCGAATCGGGGGCAAACGTAATTGATGTGAGCGCAACGTTTCCCATGCCCTTAAGACTCACGACATTTTTGCCGTCGATGGTCGAGGGCACCTCCAACGTGGTAATGCCCGCGTCGCCATACTCGATAGAAATTTCGTTGGTGAGGCTATCGATCGAGAAGTAGTACTGCGCGGGAGTCTGCTCGCCGGCCACGTAGCCATCATCGTATTCGCCTTTTACGCCCGTAGCGCCCTTCGAGGTCATCCAGAGCCCAAGATCCTCATTCCAGGTTGCTTCGGCTTCGGCGGTCTCCTCCTGCTTCTGCTGCTCGGCGAGTTCCTTGCCCTCGACAAGATCAGTGGCGAGCGTACCCGCAGGTGTGCTCTCGGTCTGCCCGGCGCCCGTTAGGCCCGCCGCCGATGCAATCTCGGAGGGCGGGGGCGTAGGGGTATCACCGCTATCGAGCACTGTGGGGTCGGCGGCACCGGCATCGGGCGCGGGGTCGGCGGAAGCAGAGTCTGACGTTTGGGCGTCAGCCGAATCGGCGGGAGCGGCGTCGGCTGCTTGGCCGTTATCCGTCTGCACAAAAGTGCCGTCGGTGTTGAGGGCCTCAGCAAACGCGCCCGCGGGAAACGAACCCGTCACCATCGCGAGGGTCACCGTGGCAACCGTCAGCCGTCGGCAAAGCGCTCGAGCAGTAGTCCACCTCATGGTCGTTCCTTTCCTGCAAACCAAAAGTCATCCAGCGTAATCGTTGTCCAAAAACAAAGCGAACGGTAGGTTCATATATACGAACCTACCGTTCTACCTGCGCAAACCACCACAAAGGGGACAGGCACCTTTACGGTGGTTCTGGACTCGGCCGGTCGGTTTGTCTCGATCTGTAACAGCTAGAGGTCAAATTCCCCGCTTGGTGTTACAGATCGAGACATTAGATTGGCGGCCATTCGGTTCATCTCAATCTGTAACATCTAGAGCCGTTTTGGGCAGTTTGGTGTTACAGATCGAGATTTTGCTGAAGCCGAGGATAGGCGCCGTCACCAAAACCTAGCGCTTGCGGCGCTTGGTCGCGGCGATGCCTGCGGCGGCAACGGTTGCGCCGGCGATGCCCAGGGCGGTGACCGTCATCGCGGTGGTGTCGCCCGTGGCGGCCAGGACGGCGGCGGACTTTTTGGCCGGCGTGGCTTTCTCAACCGTCTTGCTCACCGTGGTGGTCGTAGCCGGCTTGGCCGCGGGTTTGGTCTCGGGCTTCACTTCGGGCTTGGTCTCGGGCTTAACCTCAGGCTGCGGTGTCGGCTTGGGATCCGGCGTAGGTTGCGGATCGGGAGTCGGCGTGGCTTCAGGCGTAAAGGTCAGATCGGTGTTGAGCCACAGGGTGTAGATCCAGCCGCTGTCCTCATCGGATACGCTATCCGCGACCTGGTAGCCGCACTCCTGGCCGTTGATCATCAGCTTGGTGTCGGGCGTGAAGTAGAAGCCGCGCGCGGACTTGAGGTAGATGCCGTAGCGATAGGTCACGCCAGGCTTAAAGGCGTCGATGTGATTCGTAATGTTCTGATCCCAGAACTTCTGAGAGTTCACTTCGCTGCCATCGCTGCCCGTCCAGAACTCACACTGAGGAAGGGAGTTGGAGGCCGTCGGAACATTCGCCGTAAAGACCGGCTTGTCGCCCGCCTTAAAGATAGTCGTGGCGCCGTTGATCTCGATAACGTCGATTGCCCGCCATTCATCAATCGGCTGCTCGCACAGCATATTGTCAGTGTGTGGCGCGAAGACGCCGTTGGCGGTCTTGATGTGGTGCGCCCAATGACCGTTGACGTTCATTTCGCAGTCATCAGCCACGGTATTGTCGCCCTTGAGCCTCAGCTCAACGGAATACATGTAGAACTTGCCCTCTTCGAAGTGGTCGATCTTCTTCATGCCCGGCGTGTACATTGCGGGATCGGAATACCAGAAGGCAACGGGCTTGAGCTCCGCAGGGTCGCTGCCATCCATCTCTTCCCAGCACTCATAGGCGATCTCATACTTATCGGCATCGGCGGCAGGAATCGTCGCGGTCGCACGCGGCGCCTCGCCGGGCGCATAGTCGGTTTTCACATCGTTGACGTTTAGATTCTCAAGAGCTTCGTTTTCCGACGAAGCAGGCATCGTAATTGTTTTAATAGCAGGGACATACAGGAATTCTCCGCTTAGACTCGATTTTACGGTTTCCCCGTTTACGGTAACAGCGGTTTCATCGCTGAAGGAATATCCGTCTTTTGGCTTCAGCATAAGAGAATACACGTACTCTTTCCCGCTTTTAAACTTTGTAATAGTCGGCAGGGAACCATGTGAGCCGTTATCGGAATACCAGGCAGCAACGGGTTCGTTGTTTTCAAATTCCTGCCAGCATTCATAAGCGATTTCGTATTTATCTGCATCGTAGTTAGGGACACCTGCCGTCGCCTGCGGACCAGTATCCAGCTGCCAATTGAAGTTCGTATTCTGAACATTGGCAAAGGAGATGGATTCCGATTCTGATTCCGCTGCCGGGATAACAAGGCACGCCCTCTCGTAGACATGGGTGCGGGTGTAGTAGTCATCCCGGATCTCGTTAATAGTGGGTTTCCCGGTCGCCTCGGTATCTCCTTTAAAGGCGTCGTCCGGATCACCGATGATGATATTCCCGGGCTCTGTACCCGTATACGTAAGCTTGGATCCATCATAGGTGGTCGTCATCTTGGACTTATTCTCCTTGTACTCCGTAAAGTACTTCTGCTCCTCCTTCTGTCTCTGAATCTTGCTGATATCCAGGGTAAGCGTTGTTTTATTGCTCGCACTGTCATACGCCGCATGGACGATCAAGTCCCCCAGGCCGATAAAAGTCAAAGCGCTACCATCGAGAGCAGACTGGTCTCCATCTACAAGGGCAATCCCCTTCACATACTCAATCGTTTCTTCTTTCTTGATGTCGGTGTAATTGTTCCGCACCGTAATATTGACCCTAACGCCGCTGCCGCCAACAACATCGGTCACACCGCAGGGCATGATGGCGTCATTCGCCGGCGTGGCGGCGTTGTCGCTGGGAGTATTTTGTTCAGCGGGTGCCGCATCGTTGGATTCATCGGTGGCGCCAGTCGGGGCCGTCTGCTGAGGCTCAGCGGTGGCTTGCGCCGCCGGAGCAGCATCGGCTGCAGGCACGGTCGAAGCGGCTGGGGCGGTCGTTGCGGCCGTATCCTCCGCAACCGTCGGCGTCACCGGAGCCGCGGCAACTTCATCCGTCCCAGCGGCGGGATCGGCGCATTCCGTCGCCAGCGCCACGCTCGGCAGCAGCAGCTGGCCGACCATAAGCGCACACGCGCCGGCGCAAGCTATTTTGGCACCCACACAACACCGGGTACCGTGAACCAGCGAGCAGGTGCGCTCACGCTGAGTTTGCTTATCAAAGTGGCTTCCGCACATAACGCCCTCCTTGGTCGTAGGGACACCACCACAAAGGTGCCTGTCCCCTTTGTGGTGGTCCTGTACCACCAAGATGTGTCAAATGACTCCGTATGCCTAGGTTCGTAGATGTGAACCTAGGCCTCTACCTGCGGTTTAATTCAATATGATTTCACCATCGCCACACTCGTCCCGGGAACGCTACAATCGAGGACACGATCATTCGTCCACCCAAAGGACTGTCCTTGAACCTGAGCAAGCCTAAAATTAACGCGCTTTTGGCACTCGCGCTCTTTACCTTCGTCTTCCTTGCCGCCGAGTTTCGCTTCGATATCAATATCGGGCTACTCGCCGGCGCCGAGCGCGTTGTGCTCGCACAGGGCCTTATCCTTGGCGCCAGCGTGATCGGCTTTATCGGATACGCTCCGTTGCTTGATCATGCGCAGCGCAAAGGCCAGCCTCAGGCAGTTGTCAGTGCCGCCGTCCCTATCGCCATCTTGGGGCTGATTCAGATCCAGTCCCCCACGGCCCCGCTTGCCCTCGAGATTCTGGGCTGCCTCGCATTCCTCGGACTCGGCCTGTTAGGCGCCGCAGCGCACCACGCCTTTTCGTTGGCATTCCAAGATGATCCCAAGCTCGCCACCGGTGCGGGAGCGGCCTATGCCGCGGGCATCCTGATGCAGTTCGCCGTCAACCTGCTCAATTGCGGTGGCATCGTCGAGCTCATCGTCCTTGGCGCAGCGACTATCGCCATCTCCGCCCTCAGCGTCGTTCCCCAAAAGGCCGCCGAGAGCTCCAACTCCGCCATCAATCCCTTTATTGAGCCCTCTCATGCCCTCGCCAAACAGTCATGCTGGAGCATCGCGCTCGTCATGATTCTTGCCTGCTTGTTCTCGACCCTCGACAACGTGGTCACACTCTCCAACGCCCACGGCACCATTGCCGTGCAAACCTGGCCGCGCCTCTTTTTGGCGGCAAGCGGCCTTGCCGCCGGTCTTATCTTTGACCTTGCCGAGCGCCGCTACATGGGACTTGTCATGCTCGGCATCGCCGTGCTCTCGACCATTTCCATCCTGGCCGTGGAGGCCGGCGCCGATCCCAACCTGGGCCTTGTCGTCTTTTATCTGAGTTCGGGCTTTTTTGTCACGTTCTTTACCGCCACCTTTACACAGCTGGCACCGCGCATGCATGCGCCCGCCCTCTGGGCCGGCATGGGACGCGCCGCCAACAATGTATGCGCATTCACTACATCGGGCCTCTCGCTGGCGCTCGTAACCTCGGACAACGTTGCCCTCATTATGATCGGCGCGCTCGTTTTGCTCGTCGCCGCCTGCGCGGCATTCGTGGCAGCCGGCCTGTTTCGCCTGCCCCAAACCGAGCAGGAGCGCGAGCGCGAGCAACTGGCAAAAGAAGCACTCACCGCCCCCACCATCGAAGAGCAACGCCAGGCCTTCATCGCCGACCACGCTCTCACCCCGCGCGAAGTCGACGTGCTCATAGCCGTGACCCAGGATGAACGCCCGCTCAAGCAGGTCGCCGAGGAACTCGGCATCTCGATGCGCATGGTACAGCGCCACCTGAGCTCTATCTACCAAAAGACCGACACGCAGACGCGCGCCGGTCTCGCCAAAGCCTTCCCCTCTGCCTAAAACAAAAACCACCACAAAGGCCCCCTTTGCGGTGGTTTGAGCGGAGCAGAAGGCCACTCTGCCAGTTTGTCTCAGTCTGTAACAGATAGGCCCCTAAAAGCAGGCTTATTGTTACAGATCGAGACAGTAAAGGGACACGAAGCGATCCTTCGCAGCAACGACCCTCTAGTAAAGCGATGCGACATATCGGCCAAAGCCTGGCAATGCAAACTCAAAACGTCCTTGTAGAGGCTCTTCAATTACCCCAGCCTCTACCAGACGCTTTTTATACGTTGAAATCGAACCGGAACTCTTCTTAAGCCTCGCTGCCAGCTCTTGCCTGGTCGTCGTCCCAACCGGATTCATTGCACGAAGAAATTCAAGGTCCCCTCGTGAAAGTTCCGCCGCTGTTGAAGCGAAAACTCGCGATTCCAGCTCCTCTTGCGCAAGTTTCGCGCCTCGTTCGACATCCTCAATAGAAACCTCGGAGGCTTGGCGCGAAGCATTCCATGCCCGATACCCCACCAACTGGAACATAAATGGAAAGCCATCGATCGCCTTGGCAGCGAGGTCAATCGCCTCATCAGAAATCGTCTTGCCGCCGTCCTCAATCGTTAGTCGAAACGCTTCTTTTACCTCAGTCGGTGAAATTGATCCCAGCGAATGTTGAGCCGCGCGACGAAGAAACGATGTCGATTTCCCCGTCAGCAGCGCCAGCACGCGAAACGGCAGCCCCGCCATAAGCAAAGCTACCTTTTTATTCTCGCTTACAAAGTGCTGGTAGGTAGTAACAAGCTCCGTCATTTGCGCAAACGATACATCCACTTCGTCAACGGCGATAAGCACCCCGGTGTCAGTCGCTTCAAGCTGAGCAAACAAAGCGTTCATCTTAGTACGCCAGTTAGCGCCCTCAAATTCAACATCGATGTTTTCCCAGCCCATGCTTCCTACGTGGGCAATGCCGACACTGTTCACACGCCTAGAAGCGGGCTTTTCGATCAGATGGGCGGCTGATTCGTTGAGGCGCTGCAAAATGTCTTCGAGCATCCCCCTCCGAGGCCGTCACATTCGCTATAATCCAGCCCTCTTGCTGGGCGCGGTACGACAGATATGCCAAAAGCGCCGTTTTACCTGTACCACGTGCACCATAGAAAACCGAGCAAAGATTGGGATCGGAGTCGTCATTTTCAAACGCCAGCACCATATCATCGATGATTTGCTCACGGCCGGCCATATACGCCGGTACACGTCCGAACATCGGCGTGAATGGATTTGCCTGCCTGTACGCCGTCGGTGCCGCCATAAAGCCTCCCTTGAACTCATACAACTTAATTATGCCCCTACAATCTTTAAGTATTTTGAGCATCTTTGAGTTTTTTGAGCATCTTTGAGTTCTTTGAGTGATCGGCCCCCGCAGAACCAGTTGACTTTCTCCGCCTAAAACAAAAACCACCACAAAGGTGCCTGTCCCCTTTGTGGTGGTTTTTGATCGGTTAGCCTTCGAGCTGCGCCACTTTGTAGCGGTAGGCGGCGGCGATGACGTCTTTACAACCCTCGCGGCCCAGCTTGGCGCGGTTGACGACGATGTCCTTGCCGCTCGTCATCTTCCACTTGCCGGCGCTGTAGCGCTTGTAGAATGCCTCGCGCGCCTTCTGCTGCTGTTTAACTAGCTTGGCGCCCTTCTTTTTGTTGAGGCCGCGCTTTTTGCGCACGATCTCGACGCGGTCCTCAAAGGGAGCGGTCACCAATACGGCAATGTGGTTGGGGTTGTTACGCAGCAGGTAATCGGACAGGCGGCCTTCGATAATGCAGCTCTCGGTCTCACCCAGATCCAAAATCACCTGGCTCATCTTTTGGAACAACTTGTCCGAGTACGAACGCGCATCGTAACGGTCGGGCAGAAAAGCCATGTTCTCCACGGCCAGGCGCTCGTCGTAAGCGGCCATCTTGTCGAGCGACTCGCCCGCGCGCAGCGAAGCACGCACCAGCAGCTCGTTATCGTACAGCGGAATCCCCAACTCGTTGGCGAGGATGCGTCCGATCTCGTGGCCCTCGGCACCAAAGTCGCGCGCGATGGTAATGACCACGGGGCTCTTTTTGTTCTCCAGATCGCTCATCGCGATTCCTTTCTAACAAATGAGAAATAGGCGATTCCTGATTCTCATTTTGTCACTTACGACCGTCCTGGTTTCCCAAGTGCGGCAGATTGCCCCGAAAGAGGAGCGCCGCGTACTAAATGTACGCAAGCGACGATTGAGGGGCAAGATGCCGTGCTTGGGGAAGCAGGACTACGCTGCCACCATTCGCCTCTGATATGCGCGAACCAGCAGCGAGATACCAAAGTTGAGCACAAAGTACATCGCAAACACCAGGCCGTAGAGCATAAGAACCTGCGACAGGTCGATCGCGTGGGCCATCACGACGTTTGCCGTGTACATGAGCTCGGCCACGTTAATGCCCGAAAGATACGAACTGTCCTTGATGACAGTCGTGCACTGGCTAAACAGCGCCGGAATGATCGTCTTAAACGTCTGCGGCAGAATGATGTAGCGCATGGTGGCAAAGAAGCCAAAGCCCTGGCTCTGCGCTGCCTCAAACTGGCCGCGCGGAATCGAGTTGAGGCCGCCGCGCACAATCTCGGCCATAACAGCGCTGGTAAACAACGTAAAGGCGATGGTCGAAATCACAATGTCCAAACCCTGCACCGTAAAGTAGATAAACAGGATCCACAGCAGGTTCGGCGTGCAACGGAACAGCTCGATATAGGCGCTCACCAAAATACGGAACGGGCGGGGCGCATAGCTTTTAACGAGCGCCAGCACCGTGCCAAAGATGAGCGAGAAAAAGATCGACAGCGCCGAGATCTCGATGGTCTTAACAAAGCCGCCCCAGATGTAGAGCAGGTTGGTCGCGTTGAAGATTTCCATGCGCTAGGCCTCCTCTACGTTGTCGAGCCCCAGCTCGGCCAGGCTCACGCCGCGCGGACGCTCCTTGGAGCGGCGCTCGAGCCACTGCACCAGCATGGCGAGCGGAAAGCAGATGATGAAGTACATAAGGCAGCAGACGATGTATCCCTGCAGGTAACCGTACAGACTCACAAAGTTGTCGGAACGGTACATAAGGTCGCCGCCGGCCACAAGCGCCAACACCGACGTGTTCTTGACCAGGTTGAGCGCCTGGTTACACAGCGGCGGCAGAATGATCTTGAATGTCTGGGGCAGCACGATGTACCAGTATGCCTGCGCACGGGTGAAGCCCTGGCTCTGGGCCGCCTCCATCTGACCGCGCGGAACCGCCTCGATACCAGTGCGGATGACCTCCGAAATGTAGGCCGCGTGATACAGGCCCACACCCAAGAAGCCCAGCACGAACGGCGCGATGCGCACCGGCTGGTCGGCACCAGTTATGGCCTGCAAAAACTGCGGACCGGCCATGTACATAAAGAGCACCTGCACGGGCAACGGGGTGTTCTGGTAAAACTCCACGTACACGCGGCTTATGGCGCGCAGCACGCGCGAGCGAGTGGTAGAGAACACGCCCAGCAGCGTGCCCAGCACCAGCGACAGCAGCAGACCGGCAACGACCACTTGCAGCGTCACGCCAAAGCCCTCCCAGAAGGGCCCCATGTTTTGAAATGTCGTCGACCAACGGTCGGCGTCAAACAATCCTTCGAGCATTTGATTCCTTCCTTGGACGATGCGCCTATACAAGACCCCAGGTCTTGACCTCTTGGTCGAGCCAGCCGTCGGCCAGGCGATCGCAAATCACCTGATCGACCACTGCCGAAAGGTCGCAGCCCTTCTTGGTCGCCACGCCGTAGCCCTGCTCGCCAAACTTAACCTCGGGCTGCAGCAGCTCAACGGTCTCGTTCATGTAACCGGCCAGCGTGGAGCGGTCCATGGCAAAGACGTCGATATTGCCGGCGTCGAGCGAACTCTTGATGATGGGGTAGCCGCTAAAGGCCCTAAACTCGGGCTTGCAGCTAAAGCCGTTGTCCTTGATCATCTGCTCGATCAGGCCCTGCGTGGTAGCACCCTGGCTCACGCCAATGACCTTGCCGTCCAGGTCCTCAATCGAAGTAAAGCCCGAACGCTTCTTGACCATGAGTCCCACGTAGTCGGTGCGGTACGGCGTCGAGAAATCCCAGCTCTTCTTGCGCTCGTCGGTGATGGTGTAGGTCGCCGCGACCACATCGAGCTGGCCGTTATCGATCAGCGGGCCGCGCGTCTTGGGCGTTACGTCGGTAAACTCGACAAGCTCTTTGGCGCGGGCCTCCTTGTAGCTCACGCCAAAGACAGCAGCAGCGATCTGGTAGCACAAATCAACTTCCATGCCCTCAAAGCGGCCCTTGGCGGTGTCGTAATAGCCATAGCCGGGAACGTCCTTCTTAACGCCGGCATTCAGATGGCCAAGCGACTTGATGGCCGCAAGCTTGGACCCCTTGTCGGAGCCCTCGCTGCTGGTGGAGTTGCCGCAACCGGCAAGCGCGGTCCCCGTCAGCGCAAGCATGCCGGCGCCCGCCAGCTGCAAAAAGTGACGGCGCGACACGGCCGCCCTCGTCATATCCGTCATGTCCATCACCGCACCTAGTGCAGAATCTTGGACAGGAACTCGCGGCAGCGCGGGTTCTCGGGGTTATCGAAGAAGTGCTCGGGCGTGCCCTCCTCCAGGATGCGGCCGTCCTCCATAAAGATGACGCGGTCGGCCACCTGGCGCGCAAAGCCCATCTCGTGCGTCACGCAGATCATGGTGATGTCCTCCTGCGCGAGCTCAATCATAACGTCCAAGACTTCCTGGACCATCTCGGGGTCGAGCGCCGAGGTCGGCTCGTCAAACAGGATGATGGGCTGCTTGGTGCACAGGGCACGGGCGATGGCGATGCGCTGCTGCTGACCGCCCGAGAGATTCTGCGGATACTCGCCGGCCTTATGCGCCATGCCGACGCGCTTGAGCGCGGCAATGGCGATCTCGGTCGCCTCCTCCTTGCTCTTCTTTTGCAGCTTGATGGGCGCGAGCGTCAGGTTGCCCAGCACCGTCATGTTGGGATACAGGTTGAACTGCTGAAAC
This sequence comes from uncultured Collinsella sp., assembly GCA_902491935.1. Classification (GTDB taxonomy): domain Bacteria; phylum Actinomycetota; class Coriobacteriia; order Coriobacteriales; family Coriobacteriaceae; genus Collinsella. Next base: position 38,287 of record CABUJN010000006.1, on the reverse strand, counting down.
ACCATGGAACTATACTTGCGAGCCATCTCCAGGTGATTCTTTTTTGTGAGCGGCGTACCGTCGATGACGACCTCGCCCGAAGTGGGCTCCTCAAGATAATCGACGCAACGGATGAGCGTCGACTTACCCGAGCCGGAAGGCCCGATCATTACGAGCTTCTCGCCGCGCTTGACGGTGAGATTGATATCTTTGAGCACATGCAGGTCGCCAAAGTACTTGTTGAGATGCTTGAGCTCGATCATGTCTGCCATGAATGTCCCTTCCCTGCGTTTACACGAGTTGAACTATTGTACGGAAAGAACCACGTTTCCGCAGCCCGCACTACATTCCCGTAAAGAACCCGCAACCTTTAACCCACTCATTGGGGACAGACTTAAATGAGTACCTGCTCATTGGGCACTCATTTAAGTCTGTCCCCAATGAGTGCCCAGCCTGGCAAAAAGGGGCGCGACCATGACGGCCACGCCCCCTCAGCATCAACTATGTACCGCTCGGCCCTTACGCAAGCTTTGCACCAACGATCTTTGCCGCGGCCGGCTTATCGAAGTTGCCGCCGGTGGCCTTGCCGAGTGCACCCATAACCTGGCCCATCTGCTTCTTGGACGTGGCGCCCAGCTCGGCGATGACCTGCTCGATCAGGGCCTCGAGCTCCTCGCCCGAAACCTGCGCGGGCAGCAGGCTTTCCAGAATCTTGACCTGCTCGGTCAGGTTGTCGGTACGCTCCTGGTCGGTGCCGGCCTTGATGGACATCTCCAGCGTCTCGCTCGTCTGCTTAATCAGACGCTTGATCATGCTGTTGACGTCTTCCTCGGTCACATCGCGGCGCTCGTTAACCTCGATATTCTTCACCTCGGCCTTAACCTGGCGAATGATGGACAGGCGAACCTTGTCCTTGGCCTTCATGGCCGCAATCATTTCCTTCTGCAGCTCTTCGTTGGTCATCTGCAAATCCTCCTCAATAGCGTGGGCGGCACTCGCGCGAGCACCGCCCCATGATTACTCAGTCGTCGACGAATCGTCGGTCGAACTCTTGGTGACGCCCTTCAGGCTGACGTTGTATGGCACGTCTTTGGGCATGGGATTAACGGTGATGTCGGCATCCTTCTTGTACTGCTCCAGCCACTCGCTGTACGCGGTGCTGGCCGCCTGCGTCTTCACCACGTTGGAGACGTACTTCTTGATGGCCTTGGGCACCTGGTTGATGTCATCAACCTGATTATCGACATGGAAGTAGTCGGTGCACTTGATGACGTGGTAGCCGTACGTCGACTCGACCACGTCGCTCACATCGCCCTTGTTGAGTCCCTCGAGCGCCGTCTGGTAGCTGTCGACGAAGGTAGTGAGCTTATCCCAACCCACATCGCCCTTCTTCTCCTTGGAGCCGGTGTCGTCGGAATACTGCTCCACGGCGTCCTCAAAGCTCAGCTCACCGGAGTTGATCTTGTCCAGGCACTCCTGCGCCTTGGCCTTGGCGGCAGCCTTGTCCTCGTCGGAGGCGTCGGAATCAACCTTGATCAGAATGTTCGACGAGCGGCGGGCGTCGTTGTAGCTGGACAGGTTTTCGTTGATGTAATCGACGATCTCGCTGTCCTTGGGCTTGCTCGTGGGCGCGACGGCATCCTTGAGTTTCTGCTGCGCCAGGCTCTCCTTGAGCGAATCCTTGTAGGTGTCCTCGGTATAACCGTAGGTCTTGAGGGTCTTCTTAAAGGCCTTGGCACCGCCCGCGCTCTTGCACGCGTCCTTCCAAGCCTTCTCGACCTCCTCGTCCGACACCGTAACGCCGTTTTCCTTCTGTGCCTGTTGAAGCAGAATCTGCTGCGTGTAGGAGTCGATGAGTTGCTTGCGGTACTTCTTGGGCGTGAGGTCGTTGTCGACCAGATACTGCGCCCAGTCCTTGTCCTTGGTGTAGCCGTAGGACGTGCGCATGCTCATGATCTGCTTGGTCACGGTGTCCTCGGTGAGGTTGGTGCCGTTGATAGTGGCAGCCACACCGCCGGTAAGCTTGTAGCCCGAGGTATCCTCTGCCTGCGACATAAGGCCGGAGCACGCCATGGCCGAGACGGAAAGCAGCATCGCCAGCACGCCGATGACCACCAGGACAATCTTGACGGTCTTAGACACGTACGTCTTGCGCTGCTTCTTGCGAGAGCTGGAGGCAGCGCGGGCCTGCTGCTCGGGCGTCGGCACGGCCTCGGAGTTCTTTTTCTTATTTGCCATAGTTGGCCTTTCGCATAACGAATCGAACAAACGCCATTGTGTCACAACGCAGCCCCCGCGGCACGCTTGGTGCATTGGGGACAGGTTAATCTGCACCATTTTGGTGCAAAGGGGACAGCTCTGGCAGCCGGCAGTTAGGGACAGTCCCCAAGTGCCGACTCAGCCCCACCTTAGAAGTGGCGGCGGATGGCGTCGACCATGCCCTGGGGCGTGGTCTGGCCGAGCACGTCGGCTGCGGCATCGGCGTCCATAAAGATATTCATGAGCGCCTGCAGGGCCTCGACCTGGCCGCCCGGCTCGGCGATGCCCAGATTGATGACGATCTGCGCCGGCACCGGAGCGCCCATGCCAGCCATAGCGTTAAATGTCACGGGCGCGGCGGGCTTCACCACCGCGATATAGGGCTTGGCCACAAACCCCGGATCGGTATGCGGAATGGCAATGTTTGCCGCCGGCATGGCAAGACCCGTGGGATAGGCATCCTCGCGCGTGCGAACGGCGTCGAGCCAACCGGACGCAATGTAGCCACGTGGTGCAAGCTCGCCCTCGAGCCCCGCAAACACCTCATCCGGCGTTGCACACTCCCAATCAAAAAACACCAACTCAGGCGTAAACAGCGCTTCGTTATCCGCCATGCGCTCACCTCTCTCACCTAGTCATCGGAGGCGTTCTTGAATGACTAGTCGTTAAAGACCGTCCCCGATGACTACCCAAAACAAAAGGTGGCCACGCGCGCCTTGGCGCCAATGACCACCCTGACTACTCGGCTAAATTGTACTGTGCGCCGCTAGCCGCGAGGCGCGTCAATTGCGACCTTGCCGCTCTCCAGCACGTGGACGCGGCCGTCGGCGAGCATTTGCACGACTTCGGGATACAGCACGTGCTCAATCGCGTGGATGTGCTCCTCGAGCGTGTCGACATCCCAGCCCTCCTCAACAGCCAGCGCACGCTGGGCGATGATGGGACCGTTGTCGTAGATCTCGTTGGCAAAATGCACGGTCACGCCAGTTACCTTGACGCCGCGCGCAAAGGCGTCGTCAATCGCATGCGCACCGGTAAAGCTCGGCAGCAGCGCCGGATGCAAGTTGACCACGCGGTTGGGAAACGCCGCCAGCAGCGGCGTGTGCACCATGCGCATGTAGCCGGCCATGACCACATACTCGCAGCCGCGCTCGAGAAGCTCGTGCGCGATGATCTCGTCGGCGGCAATAGGGTCGGCATAGACATCCTTGGACAGCGTGAGCGTCTGGATGCCCGCGCGCTCAGCGCGCTGCAAACCCTTAGCCGAGGGACGGCTCGACACCACAAGCTCAATCGAAGCGTTGAGCTTGCCGGCGGCGATCAGATCGATCAGCGCCTGCAGGTTGGTACCCGAACCGCTGATGAGCACACCGATCTTGAGCGGCTCGGCCGTATCGGTGCCGGTCGGACGGGTGTAGGGCACAAAGTCCAGGCCCTCGGCGGCAACCATCTGCTCGTTAGCGCTCATCGGGGTACACGACCTTACCGGAACCCTCGACGCACTCGCCCACGCGGAACGGCTTCTCGCCCAGCGCGACCAGAGCCTCGGTCACCGCGACCTCGTCCTCGGGGGCGACGATCAGGCACAGGCCAACGCCCATGTTGAAGGTCTTGCACGCCTCGTTGGGCGCGAGCTCGGCCTGGCGCGACACATAGGTGATGACGGGCGGAACGTCCCAACCCATCTCGGCGCCGTTGCGGGTGACCACGGCGTCGACGTCGTCGGCAAGCGCGCGGTTGAGGTTCTCGGTAATACCGCCGCCGGTGATGTGGGCAATAGCATGCACGTTGGCGCCGCCGCGCAGCAGCTCAAGAATCGGCTTCACATAAATTCGCGTGGGGGCCAGCAGGGCGTCAGCCAGCGAAGCGCCACCGAGCTCCTCGAGCGGACGGCTCAGCTCCTCGGCCTTAGCGGCGGCCTCGGGCGTACCCGGCTTAATGCCGTCGACGCCAATGACCTTGCGCACGAGCGAGTAGCCGTTGGAATGCACGCCGGTGGAGGGCAGGCCCAGAATCACGTCGCCGGGGCGGACGTTCGCGGGGTCGAGCATCTTGGGGCGGTCGACGACGCCCACGGTAAAGCCGGCGAGGTCGTAGTCGGCGGGAGCCATAACGCCGGGGTGCTCGGCCATCTCGCCGCCCACGAGCGCGCAGCCCGCGAGCTTGCAGCCGTCGGCCACACCCTTGATGATCTTTGCCATGTGCTCGGCCTCAATGTGGCCGATGGCAACGTAATCCAGGAAGAACAGCGGCTCGGCGCCCGAAGCCAAAATGTCGTTGACGCACATGGCGACCAGGTCCTGGCCCACCGTCTCGTGACGGTCCATGATCTGGGCGAGCACGAGTTTGGTGCCCACGCCGTCGGTACCGCTGATCAGAATCGGGTCTTCCATATCCTTAAGCGCGGCGGCCGAGAATAAGCCACCAAAACCGCCGATGCCGCCGATAACCTCGGGGCGATTGGTGTCCTTGACCATCTGCTTAATCGCGTCGACGGCGCGGCCGCCCTCGGCGGTATCGACGCCGGCATCCTCATACGTCACATGCTTGCTGTCGCTCATCTGAGCCTTCCTCTCCCACTACCGTGGCGCCGCGCAGGCGCCAAACGGTACTCATAGTTGCGTTCATTTCGGCGCGCGCCATAACAACGCGCGCCGCTCAATCAACAAAACAGCAGGTAAAACCTACCAGAATAAACCTGTCCCTACATGGCAGGCTTTAGGCCTCGCCGTGCTCCTCTTCCCAGCTGCGGTCGTCGTATTTCTCGACCACGGCGTCGTCGTCAAAGTGCAGCGGCTTATCCAGGTTGCGGGGCTTAAAGCCCTCCATAAACTTATCGCGGCCAAAGCTCTCGGGAATCGCCACGGGGTAGCGGCCGGTAAAGCACGCATCGCAGTAGCCGCCCTTGGGCATGACCTTCAGCAGGCCCTCGACCGAAAGGAAGGCCAGCGAATCGGCGCCGATGTACTCGCAAATCTCGTCGACCGTCTTGTTGGCGCTGATAAGCTGCGACTGCACGTCGGTATCGATGCCGTAGAAGCACGGCCAGATGACCTCGGGCGAGTTGATGCGGATGTGAATCTCCTTGGCACCAGCGTTGCGCAGCATCTTGACGAGCTGCACCATGGTGGTGCCGCGCACGATGGAGTCGTCGATGACGACCAGGCGCTTGCCCTCGATGTTGTCGCGCAGCGGGTTGAGTTTCATACGCACGCCCATGGCGCGCAACTCCTGCGTAGGCTCGATAAACGTACGACCGACGTAGCGGTTCTTGATGAGGCCCTCGCCAAAGGGAATACCGCTCTCGTGCGAATACCCCTCCGCGGGCGGCAGGCCGGAGTCGGGCACGCCGATGACCAGGTCGGCCTCGACGGGCTCCTCGTGTGCCAGCTGACGGCCCATGTCGTAACGGCAGGCATAGACGCTCTTGCCGTTCATGATGGAGTCGGGACGGGCGAAGTAGACCTGCTCAAAGATGCAGTTGGCGGGCTCTTCGGCTGCAGGCACGCCCTGCTCGGATACCAGACCCTCGGCGCTGATGCGCAAGATCTCGCCGGGACGGACGTCACGGACGTACTCGGCACCCACGATGTCGAGTGCGCAGGTCTCGGAAGCAACGACCCAGCCGCCGGCGCGCGTGACACGGACGGCGGAGTCGACCGTAGCGGCGCCGTCCTGCGACGGCAGCTGCGAAACGGATGCGGCATCGGCCTGGTCCAGGCCCTCGTCTACCAGCTTGCCCAGCACGAGCGGGCGAATGCCGTGCGGATCGCGGAAAGCGTAGAGCGCCTGCTCGTTGATGAGCGTCATGGCGTAGCCGCCGCGCACGAGCTCCATGGTCTTGCGAATGCCCTCACGCAGATGGCCTGTACGCTGAGTAAAGTAGCCAATGAGCTTGGTCGCGACCTCGGAATCCGAATTGGAGAGGAACGGCACGCCCAGCTCGATCAGCTGGCGGCGCAGCTCGTCGGTGTTGACCAGAGTGCCGTTGTGAGCAAGCGCGATAATGACGCTGTTGATAGTAGAAAGATGCGGCTGCGAGGCTTCCCAGCTCTTGGCGCCGGCGGTGCCATAGCGCACGTGGCCCACGGCCAGCTGACCGGAGAGCGTCGACAGGTCGGCGTTGGAGAACACGCGGTCGAGCAGTCCCAGGTCCTTGCGAACCATAACCGTGCCGCCATCACCCACGGCGATTCCCGCCGATTCCTGGCCGCGATGCTGTAGCGCGCGCAGACCAAAGTACGTCAGTCGAGCCACGTCGCGATCGGGCGCCCACACACCAAAAATGCCGCATTCCTCATGCAGCTGGTCGGAGTCCGGATCATACGTCGACATGGTCTTCACCTGTCCCGCGGCGCGCTCGGCCGCGCGGATGGTTTCTTGAGACATGGCATCCCCTCAGAGCCTCGTTATTTGGCGTTACCTGCCCTATTATACGCACGGCAAGACAAGCACTCCCGCGCATGAACAGCGCTTTTTAAAAGCCCACCGAGCTTATAATCCGTTTTGCGGCCAAACATTTTATCGGGCAACCGCCTCGGGGCCGACGATCCCGCATACTTCCGTTGCGACGCGTCTCGCCCGCCGTTGGGGCTTGCATTGTTGCAATTGGGACGTTCGTCCTGTCTTTTGGCAGGTCGGCGGCGTATCCTTGTACCTACAGCAAAACGAGAAAGGTTATGTATGGATCGAAACGAACTCGACCCCAGCGTCCCCAGCGCCACGGAGGTCAAGAAGATCCCCCTCATCATTAAGGTGTACGCCGTCCTGTGCATCCTGTCCGGCGTGGGCACGCTCCCCTCGGTCGGCGCCTTTATGTGGCAGGTCATCACCGCGCTCATCAACGGCAACGCCGCCGCCAAGCTCGGTGATAACACCCTGGTCGCGGTTGGCCTTATCGTCGCCGGCATCATGCTCTCGGCTGCCAGTGCCGTCATCTTGATCATCTTTGGCCTAGACCTCATCAAGAACCAGCGCCGCAATGCCGCCCGTCTGTCCTATATCCTTATCGCGTTTACCGTCGTCGAGCTTTTGGTTGACGTGATGCTCCAGGGCATCGGGCCCTTCTTGCTTCGCCCTGCCATCCAGCTCGGCATCCTCGTCGCGCTTTCGGCCACCGTCGACCCCACGCTACGCCAGGAGCGCGAGCTGCAGCGCCGCCTGCAGGAGATGCTCGACCGCGACGCCGCCGCCGAGGGCATGCTCGGGCGCGATGAAACCGGCGAAGGCTACATCAAACTCAACTACTTCAACCTGTTCTGGGTATTCTTTGTCTGCTGCATACTCGGCCTGATCGCCGAGGACATCTGGCACATGACGGTCGACGACCCGGGCGTCTACCAGAACCGCGCCGGCATGCTGTTTGGTCCCTTCAGCCCCATCTACGGATTTGGCGCCGTACTCATGACCATGGTGCTCAACCGCTTCTACAAAAAGAACCCCATCATTATCTTTTTGGTGAGCGCGCTGCTCGGCGCAAGCTTTGAGGTGTTCGTGGGCTGGTTTATGCAAACCTCGTTTGGCGTGGTCTCGTGGAGCTACTCGCATATGAAGCTCTTTGGCATGCCCGATCCGCTCGCCGTCCTTACCGGCGGACGTACCTGCACGGGCTTCGCCTGCCTGTGGGGTCTGGGTGGCCTCATCTGGATCAAGCTGCTGCTGCCGAGGCTACTCAAGCTCATCAACATGATTCCGTGGAAGAGCCGCTACTCGGCCACCGTCATCTTTACCATCATTATGCTGGTCGATGGCGTTATGACGCTGCAGTCGCTCGATTATTGGTATCAGCGCGTCAACGGCACGGAACCGGATATTCCCGTTGCGCAGTTCTACGGCAAGTACTTCGATAATGACTTTATGGAGAATCGCTTCCAGAGCATGACCATGAGCCCCAAGGATGCGACGCGCGTGTAGCGTCCACCGCGCCCAAAACGCAAAATGCCCGCCGGTATCACACGTACCGGCGGGCATTTTTATAAACGAGCCTTCTATCGACGCAAGCCTCTACGCCTCGCGCTCGATCTCACTCACGCATTCATTCTTGATGGTGCCAACGAGCGCCTGCAGGGCATCGACCACGTGTGGGCGAATGTCTCCGCCAATGAGCACGAGCATGATGTCATCGCCCACGGAAAGCTCGCCGTTTGCCAGCCACACGCGCACATAGCCGATGCCGGGCATCGCGCGCGTGGCCTCGATAGCAGCCTGCACCTTGCTGGCGTCGTAGCCGAACACCATGCCGCCCACCTTGTGGCCCGGCGCCACGCCATCGGTCTCGACACCGCGCGCCTCGGACTTGGGCGTCGCGCGCACCACACCGTTATGCGTCAGATACATACCGCACGCAGGTGCCGACGAATCGGCCTTGGCCTCGCGCAGCCAAGCATCAACCGAAGGCATCGTTTTGCCATTCTCGAGCATCATTTCTCCCTTACCGTCGTCGAGTAGCCAATTTGGAACGGGGCTTTTTTAGCTACTCTCGAACAACTTATTCCTCGACCGGCGTGAGCACCATGACAGCACGCGTGTTGCTCAGCGATAACGAACGACAGGTCACAAGCGTTACGATCTTGGTTGCCGAAGCGGCACGATCGGTGGCATCGCTCGCCACGGCAGAGGCACCGTCAAGCATCTCGGACAGGTAGTTCTTGAGCCCGTCGTCGCCCTCAAAATTGGGCGTGCGCGCCTTGGCATACGTGTCCTCAACGACCTTGGTCGCCAGTGGTCGCAGCTTATACGTAGCATCCCGTGTGATGTAATACACAAACTCGATGCTATCAAACGTCGCCTGATCAGTGGTGTCCGAAATCACGTTGAACATCGACCCATCGTTCATATGGTGTCCGTAGATCGTGGTTTGCTGATCAACCATTCCCGGCGCGGTGTCATCACTATCCAAGAAAATAGCACCGGACGCGTTAGCCGTACCGTCAAACAGCGTGTTGAGGTATTTGGAGTTGTTGTTGGTCTGCACCACGGGATAGCTGATGTTGGTTCCCGGCGCGTAAATCCAACCCACAATCTCGGGGTTCGTCTGAGCAAGTGCATCAAAATCGATAATCGGCACGCCGCTGGCGTCCTGATCGCTTACATATTGCTTCTCGATTTTCTGGTACGAATCGCTTGCCTGCTTATAGCCAATCTGAGCATTGATAAAGATAGCGGCGGCGGCGACAATCAGACCGATGCCCACGATAATGAGCAGAATAGGAATGATGGAGCGGCGCTTTTTACGCGGCGGCTCAGTGTAATCCGACGGCGCGGCATGCGATGAAGACCGGGGCGGCTTCTTAGCGTTGCCATAAGATGAAGGTCGATATGCGGCTGGCGCGTCCTGTCGACGATGCGTCGCCGGTGTCACGGGGCACAGCGCGCGCGGCTGCTGAGGAGAGGATGCCCGACCCTGCTGCGCCGCATGGGCAGCACCCGGCTTCGATGGATCGGGAATCTGAGAAGCCTTGAATCGTTTTCCCTGATAGTCGGACATGGCTCTCCTTATACTGCGGTGAAACGGCAGAACGCCTAGGCGTCGGCCATCTCCTGCTTCATCTTCTCGATAACCTTGCGGTACTCGGGGTCGCATGCGCCCAGAATCTGCGTGGCATAAATGGCGGCGTTCTTGGCACCGTTGATGGCAACGCAGGCCACGGGCACACCCGAAGGCATCTGCACCATCGACAGCAGCGAATCCATACCGCCCAGGTCACTCGTCTTCATAGGCACGCCGATGACCGGCAGCGGCGTAAACGCAGCCACGACACCGCCCAGGTGAGCAGCCTTGCCGGCGGCGGCGATAATCACTTTGATACCGCGATCGGCGGCAGTCGAAGCCCACTCGTGGACCTTCGCCGGTGTGCGGTGTGCGCTCGCAATGACAAGCTCATAGGGCACACCCAGCGCCTCGAGCTCGGCGGTGCAACCTTCCATAACGCCCAGATCGGACTTGGAGCCCATGATGATCCCGACAACCGGCTTTTGATCTGCCATAAACAAAGACCTCCTGTTGAGAGCGGTGACGCGGCCAATCCGCGACCCTTAACTACTGAGAGTAGTATAGCTGCTCCCGTCCCTGCGGTCCCCGGGTGCCCCGCGGCGGGCTGGGTTTTTAACTTCGCTCCCCTTGCTTCGCAAAGTCGCTCAGACAATAAACCCAGCCCGCCGCGGGGCACCCGGGGACCTACCGGGGATTGCCATGACGTACGTTGGCTGAAATATTAACGTGGGATCCGCCGTTCGAACGAACGGCGGATCCCACACTCACTTTTTATTCAGCCCTAGTCATCGCGCAAAGCCCCTTCGGCAGCACACGGTGCAGCCAAGTCACCGCAGGCCGGGGCGGGAGGGGCCGAGTTTCCTCCTGAGCGACTCTGCTTGCAGCCGGAGCGAAAGGGGGAAATCTCGGCCCCTCCCGCCCCGGCCGGCCAGGTCAATCTACACCGTGTGCTGCGGCAGGTCCTGCAGGGCGATGACGTCCATGCCCATGTCGTTGGCGCTGCCGTGACCCTGCTGGTCCTCGCGCACCGCCTCGATGGCACTCACGTACGTGTTGGCCGCAGACATCGCGGTCACGCAGGTCACACCGCGGCGCACCGCCTCGGTGCGCAATAGATAGCCGTCGCCGCGCGAGCCCGGACCGTACGGCGTGTTGATGATCACCGCGATCTTGCCATCGGCGATGAGGTCGCCGATGTTGGGGCGCTCGCCGTCGTGCGGGCCGCTGATCTTTTCCACGACCTCGCACGTCACGTTGCCGCCGCGCAGCACGCGCGCCGTGCCCTCGGTGGAGCAGATATCAAAGCCCAGGTAGCGCAGGATACGCGCGACCGAAAGGATGTGGCGCTTGTCACGGTCGCACACGCTGATGAACACCTTGCCGGCGCTCGGGTCGGGCAGCTTGTAATCGATCGCCAGCTGCGTCTTGGCGTATGCCTCGGGATAGCTCTTGGCGATACCCATGACCTCGCCCGTCGACTTCATCTCGGGTCCCAGGATAACGTCGGCTCCCGGGAAACGGCCCCAGGGCATAACGGCTTCCTTCATGCAGAACCAGTCCAGCTGACGCTCGTCGCTCGGCAGGCCCAGGCTCGCGATGGAATCGCCCGCCATGATACGCGCCGCGCACTTGGCCAGCGGTACGCCGGTGGCCTTGGAGATGAACGGCACGGTACGGCTGGCACGCGGGTTGGCCTCGATCACGTAGACGGTCTCGCCCTTGATGGCATACTGCACGTTGACCAGGCCGCGTACGCCCAGCGCCATCGCGATGCGGCGTGTGGTCTCGCGAAGCTTTGCCTGCAGGCTCTCGCTAAAGCTGAACGGCGGGATGCAGGTCGCAGAGTCGCCGGAGTGAATACCGGCCTCCTCGATATGCTCCAGAATGCCGCCGATGTAGACCTCTTCGCCATCGCACAGGGCGTCGACATCGGACTCGATCGCGCCCTCCAAGAAGCGGTCCAGATACACCGGGTAGTCGGGGCTAATGCGCGCAGCCTCGGCCATGTAATCGCGCAGATGCTCGGCATCGTAGGCAATCATCATGCCGCGGCCGCCCAGCACGTAGCTCGGACGCACCAGCAGCGGGTAGCCGATGTGCGCGGCTACGGCCTCGGCCTCCTCAAACGAGGTGGCCTGGCCCGCCGGCGGGTACATGATGCCCAGCTTGTCGAGCAGAGCGGCGAAGCGCTCGCGGTCCTCGGCAAAATCGATGGCATCGGGCTTGGTGCCCATGATGTTCACGCCGCTCTCCTCGAGCATGCGCGCCAGCTTAAGCGGGGTCTGGCCGCCAAGCGTCACCACGACGCCATCGGGGCGCTCAACATCGATAACGTCCATGACGTCCTCGTAGGTGAGCGGCTCAAAGTACAGGCGGTCGGACGTGTCGTAGTCGGTCGAAACGGTCTCGGGGTTGCAGTTGACCATGATGGTCTCAAAGCCGCGGGCCGCCAGCGCGTAGCTCGCGTGCACGCAGCAGTAATCGAACTCGATACCCTGGCCAATGCGGTTGGGACCGGCGCCCAGGATCATCGCCTTGGGCTTGCTCGCCGGCGTGGTCTCGTCGGGGGCCACGCACTTCTTGGCATCCGGGCTCGTGCGGTAGATGTTCTCGTACGTCTTGTAATGGTACTCCGTGGCGCTCGAGAACTCGGCGGCGCAGGTATCGACCGTCTTCATGCTGGGAACCACGCCCAGGCCCTTGCGATAAGCGCGAACAAAGCGCTCGTCCGAGCCGGTCAGCGCGGCGATCTCGGCGTCGCTCGTGCCGTACTGCTTGAGCAGGCGCATCGCGTCGGCGTCGATATCCTCCACACGCAGGCCGCGGATGCTCTCCTGGACCTGCACCATGTCGTTGATACGGTTGAGGTACCACGGATCGATACCGCAAATGGCATGGATGCGAGCGATGTCCCAGCCGCGGCGCAGGGCCTCGACCACAAAGAAGATGCGATGCTCGGTCGGGGTTGCCACGGCCTGAGCAAGCTCGTCGTCGCTCAGCCTATCGGCACCTTCCTTGCCGCCGGCGCAAATGCCCTGGTGGCCGTCCCCCAGTGAGCGCATGGCCTTGCCAAAGGCCTCCTCAAAGGTGCGGCCGATCGCCATAATCTCGCCCACGGCCTTCATGCGCGTGGTGAGCGTGGGGTCGGTACCCTTGAACTTCTCGAAGGCAAAGCGCGGCACCTTGACCACACAGTAGTCGATCGTGGGCTCAAAGCAGGCGGGCGTAGCCTTGGTAATGTCGTTGACGATCTCGTCGAGCGTGTAGCCCACGGCCAGGCGAGCGGCGGCCTTGGCGATGGGGAAGCCCGTGGCCTTGGAGGCCAGTGCGGACGAACGGCTCACGCGCGGGTTCATCTCGATGACGATCAGGCGGCCGGTCTGGGGGTTCACGGCAAACTGCACGTTGGAGCCGCCGGTCTCGACGCCAATCTTCTCCAGAATGGCGAGCGACGCGACACGCATGCGCTGGTACTCAAGGTCACTTAGTGTCTGCGCCGGCGCCACGGTGATGGAGTCGCCGGTGTGCACGCCCATGGGGTCGAGATTCTCGATGGAGCACACGATGATGCCGTTGCCGGCGTGGTCGCGCATGACCTCCATCTCATACTCTTTCCAACCCTCGATGGACTCCTCGACCAGCACTTCATGGGCAGGCGAGAGCTCAAGGCCCTGGCTCACGATGGAGACGAGCTCCTCGTGGGTATGCGCGATGCCGCCGCCGGCGCCACCGAGGGTAAAGCTCGGGCGCAGTACGCAGGGATATCCCACGCGCTCGGCGATATCCTCGGCGTCGGCCACGCTGTAGGCATAGCCCGAGCGCGCGACCTCCAGGCCGATCTCGGCCATGGCCTCGTTAAAGAGTTTGCGGTCCTCGCCGCGCTCGATGGCGGCCAGGTCGCAGCCGATCATCTCGACGCCGTACTTGTCGAGCGTACCGTCTTTCGCCAGCTCGACGGCGGCGTTCAGACCGGTCTGGCCGCCCAGCGTGGGCAGCAGCGCGTCCGGGTGCTCTTTCTTGATTACGCGCTCGATAAACTCGGCGGTGATGGGCTCGACATAGGTGCGGTCGGCCAAGCCCGGGTCGGTCATGATGGTCGCCGGGTTGGAGTTGACCAGGATGACCTCAAAGCCATCCTCCTTGAGCACCTTGCAGGCCTGGGCGCCGGAGTAGTCGAACTCGCAGGCCTGGCCGATGACGATGGGGCCCGAACCAATGACGAGGATACGCTTGATGTCAGTACGTTTCGGCATGTTAGTTCTCCTCGGTCTCAGCGGTCTCGGACTCAGCAAAGTTCCAGCCGGCAAGGCGGTCCTTCGCGGTGTCGATGTCCAGGTAGTTCTCCTCGCCGTCCATGAGTCGCGTAAAGGCGGTAAAGAGATAGTGGGCATCGGTGGGGCCAGGCGAGGCCTCGGGGTGGTACTGGACCGAGAAGCACGGTGCGTCGAGCAGCTGGATGCCCTCGGCGGTGCCGTCGTTGAGGTTCACATGTGTCAGGCGAATGCGACCAAAGCGCTCGTTCATCACGACCGGCGCGATTCCGCGGCGCACCCAGACGCGCAGATCTCCATCGGCCGCATGCTCGGTCTCGCCGCCGGAAAGCTCGGAGACAAGCTTGCCCAAGCTGGGGAACAGCAGGCCAAAGCCATGGTTTTGCGCGGTGATCTCCACACGGCGGCTTACCAGGTTCATAACCGGCTGGTTGCCACCGCGGTGACCGAACTTAAGCTTTTCCATCTGGGCGCCGCAGGCCAGGCTGATCATCTGGTGACCAAGACAAATACCAAAGACCGGCACCTTGCCGATCAGCTGCTGCACCTGCTCGTAGGTCTCCACCACGGCGTCGGGGTCGCCGGGGCCATTGGACAAAAAGACGCCGTCGGGATTCATGTCGAGCACCTGCTGGGCAGGCGTGTCCCACGGCACGACGGTAAGGTCGCAGCCGGCGCGGACCAGCCCCTCCAGAATGCCGCGCTTCACACCGCAGTCGTATGCGACCACTTTGTGACGGGCAGGAGCGGCAGCCGAAAGCGCAAAGTCATGCGTGGCAGGCAGATCGGCGGCCACAAATTCGTGAGGTACGGGGCAACTTACGGTCTTGACCAGGTTCTCGCCTACCAGCGTGGGCGCTGCGGCCAGACGCTCGGCAAGCTCGTCGACGTCGAAGATCTCGGTCGAGATAATGCCCATCTTGGAACCATTGTCGCGCAGATGGCGCACCAGAGCGCGGGTGTCGACGCCCTCGATAGCGACGATGCCGTGGGCGCGCAGATACTCCGGCACGCTGACGGCCGAGCGCCAGTTAGAAGGCGTGGTGCACATGTCGCGAACGATCATGCCGCGCATAGCCGGAGCGCTCGCAGGGCGCACGGCGTCGCCGGGGAAGGCCGACTGGACGTCGGTCTCGTCGATACCGTAGTTGCCGATCTGCGGATAGGTCATGGTTACGATTTGGCCGGCATAACTCGGGTCGGTCATGACCTCAAAGTAGCCCTCGAGCGAGGTGTTGAAGCAAACTTCGCCGGTCGCGGTGCCCTCAGCGCCGCATGCACGTCCATAAAAAATGGTCCCATCCTCAAGATACAGGATGCAGGGACCGCAGGTGCCCTTGCTGGTTTTGGCCAGCATACGCTGGCAAAGCTCGCTGGGCGCGAAGGTGCGGGCGGCAGCGCCCGCGGTATGGTTGTTCGCCATAATTCTCCTTCCCGGTCTCACAGGACCGGCTTAAAGGTGTGTAGTTAGGCCTCGCGGTATTGTAACCGCAAGCATGCCTCATGGCGTTAATTTCATCGAAATGTTTACGAAATGATAATTATGACTTTCTATGCATAATGTTTTTTAATCCCCGTCCCAGAAAAATCATCCCGCGGGGCTTGTGGCTCACGCGGGATGATGGCGTCTTATTTTTTCTTGTCCTGCTCCAGCAGTTCGGACGGTGTGCGATCGGGCTTGCCGCCACGGAAAATCTCGCGGCCATGCAGACGATGCTCCAGATCGCGCTCGGCTTTTTCCTCGTCAATCTTGGTCTGGCTCACCACCGGGTCCTCAATCAACGACGACACCGAGTTCACCTGCTTCTGAATGCGCTCGGCGATGGTGTCATCCATACTCACGATGCGCATCTTCCAGTCGATACTCGTGGCGTTGGATGAGCTCTTGGTCCACACGAACGTCAAAATGGCGCTCTGGTGGCCGCGCGCGGGGAACATGCCAAAGAAGGAATCGTGCTGAATGTTGCTATCCTCGTCGATATAGGCGTGAACGTTATACACCACGCGGTCGATCTTATCGTTGAGCAACGCGTTGGTCGCAAGCGCCGCGGCCTGAATCTGCCCGTTGGACAGCAGCTCGAGCTCGTTGGCAGACGATGTGTCCAACACCGTCACCTCGACCGTGCCCGTGCGTTCATCGGCTTCATCGACGGTGAAGTCGAGCGGGAACTGCGTAAAGCCGTTGCCCCATTCAAGTCCACCCTTGAGCGCGGTCGAAACGGTATCGACCGAAACGCTCTCGGACAGGTTGGCGGTGTTCAGACGACGCATCACGCCGTAGCCAATCTGCATGCCCACGATCAGCACCAAAATACCGATGACCACGGCCATCGCGGTCTTCGTAATGGTATGGCTCACCTGCGAGCCCGAAGGATCGTCCTCGGACAGCGGGTCGATATGTTTTGCCTGGCTCGCGCGGTCCTCGCTGCGCAGCTGCGCTAGCGCCGCTTTGTCACCGCGCTTGGCCGCAGCCTCCTTCTCACGCATGCGCTCGGTACGCTTTTTGGCGAGCGTGGGATCCAAGACGCCGGATGCATCGATTTCGGAGAATAACTCCGTCACTTCTTCCGGAGTCAAAGGGTTCTTGTCAGCCATAAACTTCCTGTCATATCAATCAGTCGAGCTCGTGCGCACGCGCACCTTCGAACTGCATTCGATAGTAACGGGCATAGGTGCCGCCACGGGCGAGAAGCTCCTCGTGCGTGCCACGCTCCACAACGCGACCATGCTCAACGGTCGCAATCTCATCGGCATGCTTAATGGTCGAAAGACGGTGGGCGATAATAATCGTGGTGCGGCCGCGTGCCAGCTCTTCGAGTGACTCCTGCACCGCCTCCTCGCTCTCGTTATCCAAAGCACTCGTCGCCTCGTCCAAAATCAGGATCTTGGGGTTCTTGAGAAACACGCGCGCGATGGCAACGCGCTGCTTCTGTCCGCCCGAAAGACGGCTGCCGCGCTCGCCCACCACGGTGTCGTAGCCCTGCGGAAGCGACTCGATAAAGGCATCGATGTTGGCGCGACGGGCGGCCTCGGCGATCTCTTCTGCCGTGGCGCCCGGCTTGCCGTAGGCGATGTTCTCGCCAATCGTACCGTCAAATAGATAGACATCCTGCTGCACCAGGCCGATGGCGCGGCGCAGGCTCTGCTGCGTCACATCGCGCACGTCCTGGCCGTCGATGCTAATGGATCCGGCAGCCACGTCATAAAAGCGCGGCAGCAGCGAACAGGTCGTGGACTTGCCACCGCCCGAAGGGCCAACCAGCGCGATGGTCTGCCCGGGCTTGATGGACAGATTCATATGGTCGATAACGGGACGCTCGTCGGCATAGCCCTCGCCCAGCTCGACATCCTCGTAGTTAAAGCACACGTCGTGATACTCCACGGCGCCGGCAGTCACCTGCAGATCCGTAGCGCCCGGCTTGTCCTGGATATCCGGCGCGGTCGAGAGCACCTCGTCCATACGTTTAAAGCCGGCGATAGCCTTCTGATAAGTTTCGGCCGAATTGACGAGCGTCTCGAGCGGCGTGCAGAACAGCGAAATATAGAGTGCAAAGGTCGCCATATCGACCGCCTGCAGCTGTCCCTGGGCGACCAGCCAGCCGCCCAGCAGCACCACGATCACATAGAGCACACCCGAGAGCAGGCCATACGTCGCGGTATAGACGCCCATGGCGTGATACATGTTCTCCTTGGACGAAAGGTAGCGATCATTAGAGGCACGGAACTTGGCGCGCTCGGTCTCCTCGTTGGCAAAGCTCTTGACTACGCGCATGCCCGCAAGCGAATCCTGCAGCTGCGCATTGATGCCGCTGATCTTTTTGCGGTTGTCGCTAAAAACCTCGCGCATACGCATGTTCTGCCAAAACATGATGACCGCAAAAGCCGCCGTCACCACGGCCATGGCGAGCGCCAGCACCGGGGCGATGGTAAAGAGAATCGCAAACGAGCCAATAATCTCGATGCCGCAGATGATGATCCACTCGGGCACGTGGTGCGCCGCCTCGCAGATATCGAACAGATCGTTGACCACGCGGCTCATCATGTCGCCCGAACTGTTGCGGTCGAAGTACGCAAAGCTAAAGCGCTCGTACTGGTCAAACAGGTCCTCGCGCATCTTGGACTCCATGCGCGCACCCATCACGTGGCCCCAGTAGCTCACAAAGTAGCGGCAGGCGCAGCGAACGGCATACATCAGCACCAGCCCCACCGCGATCATACCGAGCGCCTGCATAATGGCAGCCTGGCCCTGGGTAAACAGCCCACCGGTCAAATTGCGCAGAATAATAGGAAACGCAAGGTCAATGGCAGCAAGCACCAGAGCGCAAACAGTATCAGCAACAAAAAGCCCCATCTGGGGCTTGTAATACGAAAGAAACCTCTTCAGCATATGATCCTCAAAGAAATATCAGCAACGTAAGGCCCTGGGACAAAGCAATCAGTAGTACTTGTCCCAGGGCTATCCCCACTCGTTAAAGCTCCGTGCCCCCAAGGCGGTGCGCGATGCTATCGCAGGCCAAGGCGCCCACGACGGTCTTGGCGTCTTCGATCTTGCCGTCGAGCACGGCGTCGATCAGCTCGTGCAGCGGTACGAGGTCCACGTTGACAAACTCGTCATCATCGGGGTTGGGTGCATCGAACTCGAGCTTGGTGGCCAGGTAGATGTGAATGATCTCGTCACAGAAGCCACAGGACGTGACAATCGACGTCAAAAAGCGAATGCGACCAGCCCTAAAGCCCGTCTCCTCATGCAGCTCGCGCTTGGCGCAATCGAGCGGGTCCTCGCCTGGATCGAGCTTGCCGGCGGGAATCTCGACCGTCACGCGGTCGATGGCGGTGCGGTACTGACGCACCAGTACGATCTTGCCGCTCTCGGTCAGTGCCACAACAGCCGCCGCACCCGGATGGCGAACGATATCGCGGGCGCTGCGGCGACCGTTGGGCAGCTCAACCTCAAGACGGTGGACGTCGAGGATCTTGCCCTTCCAGGCGCACTCCTCCGAAAGAATCTTCTCGTGCAGCTCGGCATCGTGCGGGTCGTCATCGCCCAGCACCAGCGCCGGCTCGTCAGCGACCTCGCCACCAGGCTCGCCCTCGGCGTGCCCATACACGCGGCTGTCCTCTTCGACGATCTGCGCGTCCACGAGCTCTTCGTTCTTCTCGTCCATCCGTCTCATTCCTCTCGGATTTTAGGCATCCCAGGCGTCGCGGCCGCGCAGCGCGCGCAGGCCGATGTCGTGACGCAGGGTCTTGCCCTCAAAATCAATCTTCTCGCAGGCCTCGTAGGCAAGGTTGCGGGCGTTCTCAAACGTATCGCCCAGCGCGGTCACGGCAAGCACACGGCCGCCGTTGGTCACGAGCCGGCCGTCCACCACAGCAGTGCCCGCGTGGTACACGGTCACGTTCTCCATGGCCTCGACATCCTCAATACCGGTGATGACCTTGCCTTTCTCGTAGCTGCCGGGATAGCCCGCGCTCGTCAGGACAACGGCCACGGCCCACTCGTCGCGCCAGTCGAGTTCAATCTGGTCGAGCTCGCAGTTGGCACAAGCCAGCATGACCTCAACCAGGTCGTTCTTAAGGCGCGGCAGCACGACCTGCGTCTCGGGGTCGCCAAAGCGGGCATTGAACTCCAGCACCTTGGGGCCGGCAGGCGTGAGCATAAAGCCACCGTACAGGCAGCCGCGGTAGTCGATACCCTCGGCAGCGAGCTCGGCCACGGTCTGCTCCATGACCGCCACCATGGTGGCGTGCTCCTCGTCAGTCACGATGGGCACCGGGCTGTAGACGCCCATGCCGCCGGTGTTGGGGCCCTTGTCGCCCTCGAGCGCGCGCTTGTGGTCCTGCGAGGTGGCCATGGGGCGCACGGTCTTGCCGTCGGTAAAGGCCAGCAGCGAGCACTCGGGACCAACGAGCATCTCCTCGATAACCACGGTGTTGCCGGCATCGCCAAAGGTGCCGCCAAAGCACTCGCGCACGGCCTCTTCGGCCTGCTCAAGTTCGGTCGCCACGATAACGCCCTTGCCCGCGGCAAGGCCGTCGGCCTTGACGACCAGCGGGGCGCCCTGCTCGCGCACGTAGGCGAGAGCCGAAGCCTCGTCGGTAAACGAACCATAGGCTGCCGTCGGAATGCCCGCACGCTCCATGAGCTGCTTGGAGAACAGCTTGGAGCCCTCCATCTGGGCGCCCTCGGCACCCGGGCCAAAGCAGGGAATACCCGCCGCGCGCACGGCGTCGGCCACGCCCGCCACGAGCGGAGCCTCGGGGCCAATTACCACGAGTCCGCATCCGTGGCTCTGCGCAAACGCCGCCACGGCCGCAGGATCGCAGTCGTCGAGAACAACGTTCTCGCCGCAGCTCGCGGTGCCGCCGTTACCCGGCGCGATGTAGAGCTTGCCGGCGCGCGGTGATGCCGCGAGCTTAGCTGCCAAAGCATGCTCACGGCCGCCGCTGCCCAACAACAGGATGTCGATGGTTTGAGTGTCCGCCTTCAAGGGTGCCTCCTCTATGGATGAACGGCCCGCTCCGCGCGAGCCCTTTGCAAGCAAATATACCCCTCGGCCGCCCGTCCGGGCTGCAAAGGGGTATATCGCAATAACCAAATAGTCCCGATTACTTCCAGAATCGGTTGATAATCTGCTCGCGACCAGCGCCAACGCCAATGAACGTCACGCGGGTGTGTGCCAGATCCTCGATAAACGCCACGTAGTCCTGAGCCTCCTGCGGCAGCTCCTCAAAGCTGCGGCAGCCGGTGATATCGCACTTCCAGCCAGGAAGCTCCTCGTAGATGGGCTTGGCATGCTCAAAGCGCACCTGGTGCTCGGGCACGCTCGTGTAACGCTCGCCATCGACGTCATAGGCAACGCACACCTTAATGGTGTCGAAGGCCGAAAGCACGTCGAGCTTGGTCATGGCGATGTCGGTAAGGCCGTTGACGCGCGAGGCATAGTTGGCGATAGGGCCGTCAAACCAGCCGCAACGACGACGGCGACCAGTGGTCACGCCGTACTCATAGCCCTCCTCGGTCAGCGTGTGGCCAGCCTCGGACTCATAGGAAAGCTCGGTGGGCATGGGGCCCGAACCGACGCGGGTGATATAGGCCTTCATGACGCCCAGCACGCGGTTGACGTTCTTCATACCGACGCCGGAGCCGGTGATGGCGCCGCCGGCGGTGCAGTTGGAAGACGTCACGTACGGATAGGTGCCGTGGTCGATGTCGAGTAGCGTCGCCTGGGCGCCCTCAAACAGCAGGTCCTTGCCCTCATCGATCATGTTGTTGAGCAGCAGGCTCGTCTCGGTGATGTAGGGACGCAGGCGCTCGGCCATCGGCAGGTACTCGTCGCAAATCTGGTCCACGGTGTAGGTGGGCAGGTTGTAGATGAGCTCGAGCTCGGGGTTCACGCGGGCGAGAGCGGTCTCCAGCTTGTCGCGGAACAGTGCCTCGTCCAGCATGTCCTGCATGCGCAGGCCGATGCGGGCCATCTTGTCCTGATAGCACGGACCGATGCCGCGCTTGGTAGTACCGATGTTCTTCTTGCCGAGCTTCTGCTCAAAGGCGCCATCCAGATCGATGTGGTACGGCATGATGACATGCGCGTTGCCGCTAATCTTGAGGTTCTTGGTGGTGATGCCGTCGGCCTCGAACATATCGATCTCCTCAAGGACAACCTTGGGGTTGACGACGCAGCCGTTACCGATCACCGACACGTGGTCAGAATACATGATGCCGGAGGGCACCTGGTGCAGGCCGTACTTCTTGCCGTTGACGACGATGGTGTGACCGGCGTTGTTGCCGCCCGAGTAGCGCACGACGGCATCGAAGTCGCCGGCGACCAGGTCGCAAATCTTACCCTTGCCCTCATCGCCCCACTGGGCACCGACCAAAACGGTTGACGGCATGTTTACTCCTTACATTCATGGACTGTCTACGCGCCACGCCGGCACGCAGAAGCACAAAACATTCCCAGTATACCCGTGCAACGGGCGCCTGTCCTACTCCTCGGCATGTGCCCCATCAAGCTCATAGAACTTGGTGGATGCCGGCAGGAACATCAGGTCGACGTCGCCGATCGGGCCCGAACGGTTCTTGGCCACGACGATACGCGTAACGCCCTCGTCGGGTCGATCGTCGCGCGAGGCTTCGGCCTCGTCGGCGGAGCGGTCCAAGAACATGACGATATCGGCGTCCTGCTCGATAGAGCCCGATTCACGAAGGTCGGAAAGCTGCGGACGCTTGCCGGTACGGGATTCGACCTGACGCGAGAGCTGCGACAGCGCGATGAGCGGAATCTTGAGCTCCTTGGCCATGATCTTCAGACCACGCGACATCTCCGAAACCTCGACGGTACGGCTCTCGGAGCGGCGTCCCGGCGGAGGACTCACCAGCTGCAGGTAGTCCAGGATGATGATTGCCTTCTCCTTGTTATGGAGCATGCGGCGGCTCTTGGCGCGAATCTCGGTCACTGTGGTGCCGGGCGTATCGTCAATCAGAATATCGAGCTTGGACAAGGTCTGCGTGGCCTCGTTGATATTGGCCCACTGCTCGGGGCTAATGCGACCCATGCGGAAGTCACTGATCGAGATCATGGCATAGGCGCAAATCAGACGCTGGGCAATTTCCTTACCCGACATCTCCAGCGAGAAGAAGCCGACGGTATAACCAGCAGCGGCAGCGTTGAGCGCCAGGTTCAGAGCGAACGACGTCTTACCTACAGCAGGACGGGCGCCGATGATGATGAGCTGACCCTCGCGGAAGCCCATGAGCATGCGGTCGAGCGACGGGAAGCCCGTGGGCACGCCCGCAGCCTGGCCACCGGCCTGGCACACTTCCTCGGCCTCATTATAGGCCTCGACCATAAACTCGGTCAGCGTCTTGTAGCTCGACTTGACCTCGCGCGCCGTAACCTTGAGCAGCTTGCTCTCGGCTAGCTCCACGACCTCTTTGGTGTCGGTGGGGGCGTTATATGCCAGCGCGTTGATCTCGTTGGTGGCGCCGATCAGCTCACGCAGCATCGAATCGCGGCGAACGATGGCGGCATGGTGCTGCCAGTTGACGAGCGACAGGGTCTGACCCATCAACTCCAAAATGTACGCTTCGCCGCCCACGGCATCGAGCTTGTTGATGCTTCGCAGGTAATCGATCAGCGAGATGGAGTCGATGGGAATGCGGCTGTTGTACATATCGACCATCGCGGTATAGATGGTCTTATGAATGGGCCGGTAGAAGTCATCGGGCTGCAGCTCGACCTGGGCCTCTTCGACCACCTCGGGCGATAGCAGCATAGCGGCCAGTACATTGGCCTCTGCATCTTGGTTTTGGGGAAGACCCAACTTTGAGCCGCGGTCCTCAACCGTCAGCCCGGTCTCCCTATCGTCATATGCCATGAGCATCCTCATTCATATCGCTTGCGAGCATCCATAGTATCAGCCACGGTCCCAAAACGCGCCGCACGCGGCCAATCATCACCGAACCAAACGGATGAACGGTCCTGTACACAGGACTTCGACGCGACGTTCACTATGACACTCACTCAGCGCAAAAAACAAAAGGGCGCCCTGGTTTCCCAGAGCGCCCTTCTTAGAACAAGATTGTTGCGTTGCAGCAAATGCTACTCGGCAGCAGCCTCAGTCTCGACCTCGGCGGTCTCGGCCTCGGCGACCTCAGCGGCCTCCTCGACCTCAGCCTCGGCAGCGAGCTCCTCGGCGGTAACGCCGACGAGAACGACAACCTCGGCCTTGATCTCGCGGTACAGCGAGATGGCAACGGTGTGGGCACCGGCAACCTTGATGGGCTTACCGAGCTCGACGCGCTTGCGGTCGATGTCCATACCGAGCTGAGCCTTGATGGCGTCAGCGATCATAGCGGCGGTAACGGAGCCAAAGAGGATGCCCTCGTCGCCGACCTTGACGTCAACGGTGACCGTCTTGCCCTCGAAGGCAGCCTTGGTCTCGTTGGCGGTAGCCAGACGGACGGCCTCGCGCTTGGCGATGTTGTTGCGACGCTCGTCAAGCTGCTTGAGGTTGCCCTTGGTGGCGGCAACAGCGAGCTTCTTGGGGAACAGGAAGTTCTCAGCGTAACCCTGAGCGACCTCTACGACGTCACCCTCGCCGCCCTTGCCCTTGATCTCATCGAGAAGAATAACCTTCATGATGCGTCTCCCTTCTTAGCCGCGGTCGCGGTTGCCACGAGAGGAAACCACGGGGACGGTGTACGGCAGGAGAGCCATCTCGCGGGCGCGCTTGATGGCGTTGGCGATGTCATGCTGATGCTGCGTGCAAGCGCCAGTGACGCGACGGGGCTTGATCTTGCCACGGTCGGTCATGTACTTACGGAGAAGCTGAGTGTCCTTATAGTCGATGAACTCAGTGTTCTCCTTGCAGAACTGGCAGTACTTACGACGCGGCTGACGTGCAGAAAAATCATTAGCCATGTCAAAATACCTTTCATTTGGCAACTTCGGCGAACCGAAGCCGCCTCTCACTCAAAAATAGGTGAACAACCCTTAGAACGGGATGTCCTCATCGTAGACGTCGACCGCAGGCGGCGTGGCCACCGGTGCGGCAGGACGTGCTGCGGGCGCTGCGGGGGCGTAACCGCCCTGATCGTAGCCACCCTGGCCACCACGGGAGCTCATAAACTCGATCTCATCGACGATGACCTCAAGCTTGCTCCGGCGCTGGCCGTCGCGCTCCCAAGAGCTGTAGCGCAGCTTGCCCTCGATCGCGACCTTGTTTCCCTTTGCCAGGAAACGGCTCACGGCCTCGGCGCGGGTGCCGAACATGGTGCAGTCGACAAAGTTGGGATAGTCCTCCCACTCGCCAGTCTGCGCGTTGCGGCGACGATCGTTCACGGCGACGCCAAAGGACAGAACCTGGGTTCCGCCGGCGGTGGCTCGCAGCTCGGGATCGCGGGTGAGGTTACCGGTGATGTTCACTCGATTGATGCTCATAACTCACTACTTCCTCTTGGGGCACAAGCCCAGTCCAAAACGACAGTCTTACTCCTGGTCGTCGCGACGGACGATCATGTGGCGGACCACAGCGTCGGTGATGCGCAGGACGCGATCAAGCTCGGCGATCTGGGTAGGATCTGCGTGGAAGTTGATGAGGGTGTAGTCACCATCGGTGAGGTCGTTGATCTCGTAGGCGAGCTTGCGCTTGCCCCACTCGTCAACGGAGTCGACCTTGCCAGCGCCCTCAGCGATCGTGGTATCGATACGCTTCATAACAGCGAGACGAGTCTCGGGGTCGAGCGACGGGTCAACAAAGAACAGCAGTTCATAAGCCTTCATATTGTCACCTCCTCTGGGCAAATGTGGCTTCAGGTCGTGAAGGTGCGCCTGAAGCAGGAAAAGACTTGGTAATAATATCTTTCAACCTCCTAGGCTGCAAGAATATGCAGCTACAACCTCATGACCTCCACATATGCCCATACTCGCACGACGTTTCATGCGCATTCCAACCAAATGCTGACCAAAAGCTTGACGGATCTGTGGACAAGATACGGTGCCGTGAGGACAAGCTGAGCCAAGTCGCAGGTCAACGGGCGCATGGTTGTGGTCACAAAATGCATACCAGTGGCCCACAGCACCACCCAAAGATTTTTAAATTCATTGCCAAATCGCTTATAAATACCCCTTTTGAACAATTGAGTTGATCAACTACGCTGGTCGGAAGCCGTTTTTTGGCATCTCAAACCCCGCTGCAACGCCAAACGCGGCCAAGCGTTTTAAAAAATGCCAACTTTTCTGTTTGCACTTTGCGATTCCTCGTGTATACTGACTTTCGCATTTAACGGAGAGTTGTCCGAGTGGCCGAAGGAGCACGATTGGAAATCGTGTAGGCGTCAAAAGCGTCTCCAGGGTTCAAATCCCTGACTCTCCGCCAGTTAATTCCAAAGCAGGCCTTCGAGCCTGCTTTGTTTTTACCCCACGCGGAGGGGTGGCAGAGTGGTTGAATGCGGCGGTCTCGAAAACCGTTTGGCCTGTATAAGGTCACGAGGGTTCGAATCCCTCCTCCTCCGCCATTTTGGTTGAGAAAGCTCCCGAGAATGGGAGCTTTTTTGTTTTGAGTCCCCAACAAGCAAACACGGCGGAGGAGGAGGGATTCGAACCCGCCAGGGCCCGGAGCGTAAAGAAAACGCGCCCGTGGCGCGTTTTTAGCGCAGCGCGGTCGGCGCAAGCCGACCGGATAAATTTTGAGCGGAGCTCAAAATTTGGACATCCCTCCTATTCGACCACGCCCCCATCGCGTTCAGCATCAACCCGGATCCCCAAACATGGAACCTATGACCGTACCCAGTCCCGACCGTTTGCCGAGCAATAGGGTCGCAATCGGCGCCGAACATGTACTATGTACGGGCATTGTCTAAACCCGTAACTCAAAGGACCCCATCTTGCCCGTTGCCGCCGCTATGATCGTTACCGCACACGCCTCGGATGCCATGGTTGCCATCCCGTTTTGGCTCGAGATGTTCGCCGTCGTCGCGGCATCGATCTCGGGCGTGTTGGTCGCACGCGAGCACAAACTCGACCTGGTGGGCGCCGTCGCGCTCGCCGTGGTCTGTGGACTGGGCGGCGGTCTTTTGCGCGATATGACGCTGCAGGTGGGCAACGTCTACATCCTCAACCAACCGATGGCGCTCCCGCTCTCCATCGCCACCGCGGCCATCATCTACATCTTCCCGGCAATCGTCGACAAGCCCGAAAAGCTCATTCCCCTGCTCGATATCATCTCGGTGGGTATTTATGCGGCAACCGGCGCAGACAAGGCGCTGGTCTACGGCTTTGCGCCGGCGGTGTGCATCATGATGGGCTTTTTTACCGCGGTGGGCGGCGGCATGCTGCGAGATGGTTTTATGGGTGTGGTGCCGGGTATCTTCCAACGCACCAACTTCTATGCCATCGCGGCCATCGCCGGATCGGCAAGCTATGTTTGCCTTGTCATGAGCGGCTTGGTCAGCAATGTCGTCGCACTGGTCGTTTGCGTCGTGGTGACCATGGGACTACGCTGGCTGTCGCTGCGCTTTGATATCAAAAGCCCCACCGAGGATGACATCGCACGCTTTTTGCACCGCAAAAAGTAGGTGGCGCGGGCTCATCCTTCGAAATGCAACCGAGAGGTTCTTTTAGAGCGCCCACGCGTTGGGTACCCTGTTAGGTGCATGTCGAGCATCTGACGAAGGATTCACTATGCCCTGTAATCAATTCCCGTCGACCCAGCGCCGTAAAGCGTGGGGCCGCATCACGATCTTATTCGCGCTCATCGCTCTAGCGGTCACCGCGCTTCCCACGGCGTCGTTCGCCGGCACGGACACCGCAGGCAACGTACTTGCGACCGACAATGACGCCAATTCGTCCGGCGTCGAAGGTGACCTGTACTGGGCAGGTCAGGCCCTCAACTTGGACGATGCGTCCATCGGCCGCGACATAATTGCAGCAGGCGAGAGCCTCTCCATCCGCGACTGCACGGTGGGCGGCGCCGTCCGCTTGGCGGCACGCACTATCGATATCGCCAAGACCACGGTTGATGGCAGCGTCACGGTCGTCGGTCAGCACGTTGTGCTCAATTCCGACAGCACCGCCAACTGTTTTTACGCGATAGGCGAGACGGTTGCCCTGCGCGGCTCTACCAAGTCGGCAGCGCTTGCGGGCGACACGGTGACCATCGATGGCACCGTCGAGGGCGATGTCGAGGTTTGGGCCGACAAGCTCATCCTGGGCAAGAACGCCCACATCACCGGCACCGTGAACGCGCACGTCTCCGAGGACCCCGAGCGTGCCGCAGGAGCCGAGGTAGGCGCGCTCAAGATCGACCGCACCGAGAACGAGGATACTTCCACCGTTAACGATGTCATCGGCGGTATCGTCGCCGCGGCACTCTCGACCTGCTTTGTCGCTCTGCTGCTCGAGCTCGTCTTTCCGCGCGCGACCGCCAGCGCCGCCGGCATGCTCCACCAGCGCCCCATACCCCTGTGGGTGAGCGGTCTTCTGGGCACGATTGCTATCGTCCCCGCCGTCCTACTGCTAATTATCTCTATCGCTGGTCTGTCGCTTGCCGGAGCCCTCTTGTGCGGCGTTATCGGCATCGCGTTGGTGTCGAGTGCCTTTGCGGGGTGCGCGATCTCCCGCATGGTCGGACACAACCAAAACCGCTACGCCATGGCAGCCGTGGGCGGCGTAATCGCAGGCGCCCTCACGGGGCTTCCCCTCGTAGGTGACTTCATCAGCGGCGTAGCCTTTGTCTTTATGCTCGGCTACGTTATCCAGATCATCTGGCGCAACGCCCACCTCAAGCCGCAGCAGCCGGCTAACATGCCAGGACTCCCCACCGCTTAGCCACCAACCACCACAAAGGTGCCAGGTTGCTTTGCACCAACAAACGAAGCGGGGCACTCGGTCATGTCGACCGGGTGCCCCGCTTTTCTTGGAGGGTTCTCTAGTAACTTTTTCAAAACCAATGATCATCAGGTCGGTAGGCCTGTGCGTCACTCGCTACGGAGGCAGCACGCCATTAAGCAGGGGGGCAATTATTTTTCACGACGACCGCCTCCCCGCTTGATGACGAGCGCGACAACAATAGCCGCCACTCCGATGGCAGCCAAAGCCGCCACCAGCACCAACGTTCTATCTCCCATCGAGGGCATAAAGCCTCGACTTGCTTCTTTGCTTGGAGTGTTGAGCACCGACAGTTCAATCGAACCCGTCCCGGCATCAGCGGTATCAACCCGCAGAGGGCTTTCGGCCGACACGGTCACCTTGGGCTTCGCGGCTGCAACCTGTTTAACGTCCAATCCCTCGGACGTAACCGTTACCGTTCGCTTGCCCTCAAAGGCGGTGTATCCCTTGGGAGCCGCGACCTCTTCGACGGTGTAGACACCCGCGTCCACACCGCTCAATTCCACATGGCCGTCCGCGCCCGTGGTGACGCACGCGGCGGCATCCGTCGACCACGAGCCGTCGGTCGTTAGGATGCGCCCGCGGTCATCGATGATGCGCAGCTTGGCGCCCGCGAGCGGTTTATCGTCCGAGCTTGAGCGCTTGATCAGACTGAGTCCCCAGGTGTAGGCGCACGCGTCATCGCTCGGCGTGCGGGTGAAGCCGGCGTCGCCGGACTGGTCGGCGAGAGGAGAGCGCGGGTAGCGCAGGCAGACCTCGTTGGGGTTGCCCTTGGTAGCGCCCCTATTGCAGCTGGCCCCCAACGGCGCATCGTCGACAGCAACCACGCGGGCGCCCGCGGTGAAGGCGTCGGCCCCGCCGAGCGCGGCGACCAGGTCGCCGGTGCGCACGGTGAAGGTCTTGCCGTCGGCCGCTACCTTGGTGGCGCACTGGGCCGTAATGTCGGTCCAGCCCTTCGCGGGCTCGGTGCCGGCGCGGCCGTCCTTGCCGGCCGAGACGGCGTCGAAGCCGCCGTCCGCGCCCGCCGCCACGTACACGCGCATGCTCGCGGCGACCTTGGAGGGGTCGAGCCCCGCGCTCATGGTGTCGACGAACCGCACCGTATAGGTGTCGTAGGCCGTGAGGCCCGCCGGGACCGTGGCAGAGAGGCGCCAGTACAGGTCGTCGGCGACCGTGGCGTCGGCGGCCTTCTGCCAGGCGGCGGCGCTGTCCTCCAGCACGTGCTTGGACACCTTGGGGGTCGCGGCCTTGGGCTTGACGGTGACGGCGCTGCCGCCCACCAGGGCCATGATCGGCGCGGTGCCGGCCTCGTCCTGGTCGATGGCGTCGTCGTCGGCGACGATGAGCCAGTAGCCACAGGGCAGCTCGGCCGCCATACCCGCGTTGAGGGGAACAGAAGCGGCACCTGCATTGCAAATCGCACAGGCGAGCCTTGCCGCCAGAGCGGTCGACATATGTCCGTCGGCATTCAGCCACTCGGCAGCCTCTTGCGCCGTCGATGCCGAGCTATCAAACCCCGCATCATAAAGAACGGGAAGGACAGCCTGACGAGCTGCATCGCTCGCCCACGCCAAGTCCGTCGCGACCTTTTGATCGAAGCCGGCTTTATCGGTAACAGTTGCCGAAAAGAGCTGGTATGCATCGTATTGCGTCGCGACGTCGCCGCCAATCGTGATGGCTCCGGCATCGGCAGCACGGGCCGTCTCGGGCGACGCGGCAAAAGCGAGGATAGTCGTCATGGCCACCATCATGACGGTCAACAAGCGGCGGTGCAGTTTACTCACGGCGACCATCTCGATCATGACCACGGTGGCGACGAGCATGCATCCACGTCGCGGCAAAACACAACAGCGAAGCGCCGGCAAGATATGTCATAGTCAAGCCAGCCCCGCCCGCCTCAGGTAGCGTAGTCGAGTACTTGTTGGTAAAGGTCGGCGGATTCTGAGAGCCATCGTTATAGGTAACTAGGGCGTCGAGCTGGTCCGTGCCATTAGTTACCTTAACCGTGACGTTGTACACGGTCCTGTCATAGGTGATGTGATCTTTAACATGGTCGACGGCGCCCTCGGGCTCGACCTCGGAGATGGTGTAGGTATAGGTTCCCGCCTTGTTGTACTTGACGTCAAAGGAGACATTTCCCTTGTCATTATTGGTCACCGTCTGGAGCACCTTGCCCTCGGCGTCCTTGAGCACGAACGAGAACTGCCCCGCCTTGAAAGTGCCACCTTCAAGCACTTTCTTTGCTTTAATAACCGCAGAGCCCGTTAGGCGATTGTCGTAGATCCAGATCTCGTCCTTTTTGTCATCGCCGATGATTTCGGAGTCTTTGACGATGCTCTTCGCTTTATTGAGCTCAGTTTGATACTCCTCATCGTCAGCATTACCCTTAAGCATGATCCACGTGGGCGCCGCCGCGGCATAGCCGTCAGGCGCTTTCGTCTCCACGAGCTGGTAAAGCACGCAATTTACCATCGCCTTGTCTTCTGCGCCAAACGAGATTTTGCCGTTGGCGTCGGTGGGGGCGGCTTCAAACTTAGTCCTTGCATTCTCGATACCCACCGTTGCAACCTGGTCCATATTCACGCTGTAGAGCGTAAACTCCGCACGCTCGAGCGTCGCACCGACCTGCTGGGCGTCATACTTGGTCATCGTGATGCCGTAGCCGTTGCCACCTGCGCTGGCAGAAGCTTTTTTAATTTCCCATGTTTGATCATCAGTCGCAGAACCGTCCTTCACACCCGTAAGCATGGCGGTATTGGATAGAGGAACCTTGTTGCCAGGGTTTCCGGTCGGGATAACCTCATACTCGACCTGGAGGTATTTCTTGTCGGGTACCTTAAGCGTCAACTTCGTACGCGAGCCAGTTTCATCCTTGACCTGCTCCACCTTCGACGAATAGTCCTTATCAGCCAGCGGTGACCAGGCACCATACACCCACTCATAGACCTTAAGCGTCGACGGCACCAGCGTGCACTTGGCATCCATGGTATCGACGAGCTCAAGGAAGTCGGTGCCGTTTTTAAGGGCAACGGCAGACTCGTTAACAAGAACGGTGTACTTAATGCGGTTGCTACTACTGACCTGTTCACCAGTCTTTTTGATAACGTTGTTCTTGATGGTGACGGTGCCACTGCCGGATTCGAACTTCTTGCTTCCCGACTCGGCGCTGGCCTTGTTGGTGAACTTCACCTCGTTTGTGGAGGTATCGAGCCCACCGCGCTTGACCGCCGTCTTGTACGTGAGCTTTGCGTAGCCGGCATAGCTTTCAAGCTCAGTCGTGGGGATGGAGAAGGTGACCGTATTGCCGTTGCGGCTGACGTTGTCGGCGGCGAGCGTCCGACCCGTAACGGCCTCCTTGGCCTCGCCTCCGCGATGAAGCCCCGTATGTTTATCATAGGGGTTCTGCACGAGCGTATACTTTGCGGAATTCGCAACATAGCTCATACCATCCGGAAGGCTATCAACGATATTCAGCGGTTTCCCGCCCAGCTTTCCAGCTCCATAGTATTCGAACTCGCCATTTGCGCCCTTATTACCCTTTTGGCGGTTTGCATACACCGTCCAGTCGACGATCCAGGCGCCCTTCTCATCCGAGCCGTCAACGGTATGCCAATCGAAGTTCTCAACCCAAGACACCTTCGACTCCGTTTCCGGCTTCTCGACCGCGGGCGCCGTTTCTTGGTTGACAACGTACTTGACGGGTTCGGTGAACGGCCACTGTAGTCTCAGGCCCGGTGCTTCGACCGCTGCGAAGTTTGAGTACCAGCCCGACAGCGCTTCTGATGTGGTGTCGTAGGTGATAACGGCGTAGTCCTCGTTCTCGAGAGCGGCTTTCACGTTGTCGGTAACGATGATTTTGAGGTCGTAGTTTTTCTTTGTTTCATTACCCGGATAGCTGGTCGTTGGTCTCCAGTCGGTGCCCGGAACCAGCTTGGTATTGCCGATTTTAATGGTAATGGAGTTTTCGTCGACACCAAGCTTCTGCGACCATGCCGACTGAAACGTGTCCTTCACCGTCACCTCGCCTGGATGGGCCGCATTGACGATCGCCTTCAGCGCGACCTTCGTCTCCCACGTCGCCCTGCCCGTCGTCGCCGCCTCATCGTATCTCACGAGCCTCTTGGCGATCGGCACAACACCCGTCAGCTGCGGCGTGAAACTGCCATCATCGCTACCGGAAACGGAGCCTCCGCGCTCGATGGCCGCGCTGTTGTGCACAGTGTCGTACGAGCTCGTGTCGTTCATCTTGGTGTGATAAACGATGCAGTAGGTGGCGTACTTATCCTCAAGGTTGTTCGGGAACGTATAGGAAAAGGAATTATCCTTAGGTTCAAGTTTTCTTTCACAAATCTTGACTCCGCTCGCCTCCGAGTCGCCTTTGTAAACCGTAAAGTTGCCCGTATACGTCTGTTTTCCGTCCAGATTATCAGTGAACATGTAGCCGCTCATGTCGGCCTTGAGCTTGCCTTGGTTGAGCTTGACCGTCCACTTGATGTCCGACGGCGTGCCTGAGCCATTGGACTTCTTGATCATGTCATAGCCGAATGTAACAGGCTCAGCCGTAGCTGTTCTGTTATCGCTGTCGCTTGAGCCAGCCCAATTCCACGTTGCCGTATTCTCAGCTTTGATCAAATCGCCGCCGTTCGCGGCAACGCCGCTCTTCAGCACCGTATCGTACGTGATCGTGTGGTTGCCCTGGGAAAGGTTGCCCAGGCTGTCGAGGGTTACGACTTGGCCGTCGATCATCGGCTGGGAGTCAAGCTTCTTGCCGTCGAGCTTGAAACTGTCGTTCACAAAGTCGAAGTTGTCGCCCAGCGTATCAGTGAAGCTAACGTCCGTAGCATACGACTCTACGGTAAGCGTAACAGTCCAGGTAACCTTGGCCACGCCATCTGCGCCCTGGGAGAAGGTCCCCGACTTCGTCCCCGTGACTTTGCCGTCCTTGGTAGGGATTTTGATCGTTCCCACACCAGGGAACACGACAGATGCGCTGCTGCCTGAGCCGGTGCCCTTGCCTGCAAGCTCGAACGAGAAATTGGCTCCGACATAAATCTCCGCAGGGTTTGACGCAAGCCAGTTTTTGTCAAACGCAAAGATGACCTTATTGTCCTTAATCTTCCACGTGCCAGCCTTGGCGGCAGTGGCTTCCGGACCCTCCATGAGGTCGCCGCCGTCGTTGTCGTAAACGACAATGGTGTCGGGCAGCTTATAGACAGCGATGTTCTTCTCGGGCGTAGGCGCCTTGCCGCCTTTGAATTGTGCCGAGAAAGCTCCATAGAGCGTCGAAGTGGACGTTACGGGATCCTCGAGCTTTTGAGTGTGGTGCTCATCGGTATACAGCCTGACATCAACCGTCGCCGTATCCCCATCGATCGCAATCGGATCGGGCTTCGCAACGTCATCGGCGCGCACGGGGGATGCGCCGTGAAAAACTGCGGCGGTGAGGCTAATCAAAATGAAGATCAGGGCCGCCATACCAAGCGACCGCGAGCGGTGTGCGTCCATAGTTGTCCCTTAATTCCTACAACACAGTGTGGAATACGGCGAATCGTCGGATCGAACACAAGCCCCAACATCTACGAGAACCTACCTAGCGCATTGCAAGAACCCATTGGGGGCAACTTCTAAGACGGTTCGTCTATGCCACAATGCATAAAATACAATATAGATAACAGTCATGTAAACCGCTGGTAAAGAGGTCTTTTAATGTAATACCAGTTGATATTTATCTGTTAACGGTTTTGTATCAAAGCGGTTATATCCTGTGGAATTATGTATATGTTTAAACAACTTTACTTTGGCTGGAAAGCCGCTCGGGGGATAACCTCCTCCACCGTGGTGCAAAGTAACCTGTCCCCTTGCACCAAAAAGGGCGCCGACCATTGCGGTCGACGCCCTTTCTTGTTAGTCGCTATAAAGCCCAGCGCTTATTTGTTGACCTGGCCGGCGCGAACGGCAGCCTTCTTGCGGTCGGTGGCGTTGAGCAGACGCTTGCGCAGGCGGATGTTCTTGGGAGTGATCTCGACCAGCTCGTCGTCGGCGATGTACTCCAGCGCCTCCTCCAGCGAGAAGGTGCGGGGCGGCACCAGCTGAACGGAGATATCGGAGGTCGAGGAGCGCTGGTTGCCCAGGTTCTTGGTACGGGCGATATTGACGACCATGTCGCCAGCCTTGCTGCGCTCGCCCACGATCATGCCCTCGTAGCACTCGGTGCCTGGCTCAACAAACAGCTGACCGCGCTCCTGCAGCGTACCCAGGGCATAGGCAACGGCCTTCTCGGTGGTCATAGAGATCATTGCGCCGTTCTGGCGGTTGCCGATCTCGCCGGCATAGGGGCCGTACTCCAGGAAGGTGTGGTAGAACACGCCCTCGCCGTGGGTGACGTTCATGATGCGGTTCTTAAGACCCATGATGCCGCGGGTCGGAATCTTAAACTCGAGGTGCGTCACGATGCCCGAGGTATCCATGCTCGTCATGATGCCGCCGGAGGTGCCGAAGACCTCAACGACCTTGCCCGAGTACTCGTCCGGGCACTCGACGACGGCCTGCTCGACGGGCTCCATCTTGTTGCCGTTCTCGTCCTTCTTAAACAGAACGCGGGGACGGCCGACCTGGAACTCAAAGCCCTCGCGGCGCATGGACTCCATCAGAACGGACAGGTGCAGAATGCCGCGGCCCGAGACCTCGACGCCGCTCTTGTCCTCGAGTTCCTCGATCTTCATGGTCACGTTGTTCTCGGCCTCGTTGAACAGGCGCTCCTTGAGCTGACGGGCGCCCACGATGTCGCCGTCGCGGCCGACAAGCGGGGAGGTCGAAGCCTCAAAGACGATGGACAGGGTCGGCGGGTCGATCTCGATGGGCTCGAGCTCGACAGGGTTCTCGGGATCGGTGTAGACATCGCCGATATCGGTGCGGTCGATACCCACGACAGCGGCGATGTCGCCGGCGCCGACTTCCTGGCACTCGGTACGGCCCAGGTAGTCGAAGGTAAAGAGCTGCTTGACGGTGGCGGTAGCGCTGGAGCCGTCGTTCTTGACAACCAGGATCTGGTCGCCCTGGTGGATGGCGCCAGAGTACACGCGGCCGATACCGATGCGGCCGACGAAGTTGGAGTGGTCGATGGTCACGCACTGCATGGCCAGCGGGGCGTTCTCGTCAACCTCGGGCGCGGGCATGTCGTCGATAATCATATCGAGCAGCGGGTACATGTCCATGTTGCCGTCGTTGGGGTCAAGACGGGCAAAGCCGTTCATGGCGCTGGCGTAGACCACGTGCTCCATGGCGAACTCAAGCTGGTCGTCGGTGGCGCCCAGGTCGGCCATGAGGTCCAGGCAGTCGTTGTAGGCCTTCTCGGGGTTGGCGCCCGGACGGTCGATCTTGTTGATGACGATCATGATCTTAAGGCCGGTGTCGATAGCGTGACGCAGCACGAAGCGGGTCTGGGGCATGGGGCCCTCAAAGGCGTCGACCAGCAGCAGGGCGCCGTCGGCCATACGCAGCACGCGCTCGACCTCGCCGCCAAAGTCGGCGTGGCCCGGGGTGTCGATGACGTTGATCTTGACGTCCTTGTACTCGATAGAGATGTTCTTGGCGAGAATCGTAATGCCGCGCTCGCGCTCCTGGTCGTTGGAATCCAGGACGCGGTCCTCGACCTGCTGGTTGGCACGGAAGGCGTCCGTGGCACGCAGGAGCTTGTCGACCATCGTCGTCTTGCCGTGGTCGACGTGAGCGATGATGGCGATGTTCCTCAGATTGTCTACGCGCATGTAGTTCCCCTATCTTCTATCTATATACAACCGGCACGCGTATGCGACCCACCCAGCAATGCAACGCTCGGCGGGAATATTGAGCCTTTTACCGAAAACTCGTTTATTTTAGCGATTTTAGATGAGAGGGGTTTCCTCACCTGCAGGTTCAGGGTCGCTCCACATAAAACCATCGCCGGCGCCCATGCCCTCATACAGCACATATGCCGAAAAACCACTCTCGAGCGTGGTTTCGAAGAAGCTCACGAGCAGAGCATCGTGATAGCCGCCGTCAATCTCGACGCAGCCAGTATAGCCGATGGCATAGCGGGCGATACGGCCCAGGCCCTCGTCCTTAAGACCCATCTTGTGCTCGGAGATAAAGTTGGTGGCCGCCTCGAGGCACGCCTCTTCGCCATCCTCGTCGAGCGCCGCCAGATAGCGGTTGGAAGCAGCGTCCTCGATCGCCACGACCACGCCCGGGTTCTCGCCCGCGGCAAGGTCGTCCAAGAACGCGCCGATCAGATCGCACACCATGGCGTCGAGCTCGGCGGAGACGTTACCGGCGTCCTGCATATCCTGTGCCATCTTTAGACCTTCCCATCGAGTCCGGCGTCGTTACAGTTCCTGTGCCTCGGCGGCGATCCTGGCGGCAGCGTCGCGGGCGCGCATCATATCCATCGCGCGCTTGTCGAGCACCTTGATCTGACTGGTCAGCATTACCGCGTCGACCACACCCCAGATCACCAGGCCCGTAGAGATCGAAAACCCAAGCGCACCAACTGTACCACGAAGGCGTGAACAGATTGCCGCGACAAGGGCGGAGATAACAACCATCTTGATAAACGAGCCGCGGCGTTCGCGAAGCGTGCGGGCCTGCGTCACATAGGCAATGCGCGCCGCCTCAGAAGCCTCAGAGCGCATCTGGGCCTCGCGCGCGATAGCCGCTGCCTCGGCCGACATGCCGCCGGCCATCAGCGAACGCTCCACAACCTGGCCGCCCCGCATTTAGAAATCATCAGGGGAGAGCGTATGGACGAACTCGTCGAACTTCTCGAACTCCTGCTCGTCGTCGACTTCCTCGGCGTGGGTAGAAACAGTGCCCAGGCGATTCATGATGTCATCCTCCACAAACATGGGAGCATTGCTGCGCACGGCAAGGGCAATGGCATCGCTGGGGCGGGCATCGATCTTGCGCTCCTCGCCATCGGCCAGCACGACGATCGTCGCGTAGAACACCGGCGGCTCGGCGCGAACGATCTCGATGCGCTCGAGCTTGGCGCCCAGGGCGTCAACGGTATCGAGCAGCAGGTCATGGGTAATCGGGCGCTCGGCGCGGCCGCTATCGATGCCACGGCTAATGGCAGCAGCCTCAAACGAACCAGTCTGAATGGAAAGGGAACGCAACGGCGCGGGCGAGTCCGATTTGCCGCAGCGCTCGCGAAGCACGATAAGCGATGGCACGGGACCGGCGGCCATGACGATGGTCTCTATGTCGACACGAACCATGGAACACCTCCGGTACGTAGCGGTTAACACGCGGCAGGGTCGCCGCATTGAATAGCTATACTACCCAATCTTTCGCACAGCACACAAAACCAAAATGAGATTTATCACAGACAAGAAAAAAGCCCCGAGGCAACGCCTCAGGGCTCTTCACAGTTTTGATGGTGGACCTGACAAGATTCGAACTTGTGACCTCCCGGTTATCAGCCGGACGCTCTAACCAACTGAGCTACAGGTCCATCATGGTGGAGGTTAGGGGGATCGAACCCCTGACCTCAGGCTTGCAAAGCCCGCGCTCTCCCAGCTGAGCTAAACCCCCACGGAGACAGTAATAAACACCCCAGCGGCGACTCGGCTCTCGCTGGGGTGTTTATTGCGAAAGAAAGTGGTGGACCTGACAAGATTCGAACTTGTGACCTCCCGGTTATCAGCCGGACGCTCTAACCAACTGAGCTACAGGTCCATCGCGCAAGGGATATATTAGACGAGTCGTTACGCGCACGTCAACAACTTTTTTGAAAATCTTTGGGAGGGGTTCGCCCCGGCCGCATGGCGGCACATGAAGTCGCCTGCTCGGACAGTCCTGGCTCGCACGGAGAGCACATTAAGTGCTCTCCGGCTCGTGCGGAACTCGCGATCGAC
>CABUJN010000005.1:0-62449 GCA_902491935.1 uncultured Collinsella sp. | reverse complement strand
CGGTCTTTCATGCAGCAGGGGCTCTCAATGTTTTTATGTCCTGCTCATATCGTCTATGCCGGCAGAAAGGGACTGTCCCCAACTGCCGAGCGGGATCGTTTAGCGATGCAGCTGCCGACTGGGCAGGCTGAGCTGGTATCCTTATGCGGTAATGTCTCGATTCGTTAGGATTGCATGTGAGAGCTTCCGCTGTCCTTCGTTCAGTTATATATCGCGCCCTGGCCATTGTGCTTACCGCGCTTGCCGCGCTGAGTTCTATCGCGCCTGTCCAGGCTTTTGCCGATGACTCTAGTCAGCAGGTCAAAACGGTCCGCGTTGGTTGGCTCGTCAACAACGAGGGCTTCCAGGACGGCATCCCCGGCGAGCGTCTCTCGGGATGGGGTTACGAATACCTCCAGACCCTCTCGTACTACACACCCGGCTGGCAGTACGAATACGTCTCCGGCACCTTCACCGAGCTTATGGAGAAGCTCGAGACGGGCGAGATCGACCTCATGCCCAACATCTCCTACTCCGAGGAACGCGCCCAAAAGCTGCTCTTTTCCTCGAACCCCGAGGGCACCGAGCGCTACTACATCTATGCCAGGCCCGAGCGCGACGATCTGGCCAAGGGTGACCCCCGAGCGCTCCAAGGCCTTACCATCGGCTGCAACCCCGGCGTTATGCAAACCTTCGTTGGCCAGCAATGGCTCGCCAACGAAGGAATCGCCTGCACATACAAGGAGTATGACGGAAACTCCGTTCTCTTTGATGCGCTGGCAAACGGCGAGGTCGATGCCGTCATCATGAACGACACGACCTCGTCGCCCAGTGCCTCCCCCATGTTCTACATTGGGTCGAGCGACTACTATTTTGCCGTCCCCAAAAGCCGCCCCGACCTGATGGACGACATCAATGCCGCCATGACAGCAATCGCCCGCGTCAACCCACGCTATAACGACGAAGTCAAATCTCACTACTCGGCCCAAAACAGCGGTTCATCATCGCTCAACGGCCCCGAATGTTCCTGGCTCAAAGCAAACAACAACACCATCACGCTCGGCTACATTACGGGCAAACTCCCCTACTGCAACGAAGACGAAGACGGCGAAATGGAAGGCTCGCTCGCATCGCTTGCGACGACGCTACACGATAAATTTGGCATTACGGTCAAAACCGTCGCCTTTGATAGCTACAAGATGATGTCAAAGGCCCTGTCAGAGGGAAGCATAGACGTTGCGCTGCCGGCATACCGAGATTACTGGTTTGCCGAGCAATCAGGCGTTGTGCAGTCGGTATCGTTGGGGACCATGTCCCTCACCGCCATCCACACCGGCAGTAACCTGAAAAAAGACCTTCAGAACATCGCCTGTACCAAATCATCGTTTGTCAACCGAAATGCACTTGAAAGTCTATTCCCCACAGCGACCGTAACCGAATACCAATCCGACGATGAAGCGTTCGACGCCCTCAGGAAGGGAACGGCGCGCTGCATCGTCGCTCCCAGTTCACGCGTAAAAACCATCGGTGACCGTTATGATCTCGAGGACTGCGAGACGGTCGAGCTCCCTGACACCTGTGACCTCGCGTGCTTGATGTCGCGCGGCAAGCCCGAACTGCTGGGAATCATCAACAAGGGCATCATCAATGCCGGAGAATCGCTCTCCGCAAGTAATTACTCCTCCACGTCGTACACGGCCCAGGAATCCAACACGCTTCAATTCCTTTATCGCAACCGCACCGCCATTGCAGCTACCCTCATCGGTATGTTGTCGGTCGGCATCGTCCTGCTCATCTGGGCGCTCGTGCGCGCTCGAACCGAGCGCAAAAAAGCCGATGCTG
Source organism: uncultured Collinsella sp. (assembly GCA_902491935.1). GTDB lineage: Bacteria > Actinomycetota > Coriobacteriia > Coriobacteriales > Coriobacteriaceae > Collinsella. The sequence goes on along the minus strand of CABUJN010000005.1, from coordinate 60,628 downwards.
CCAACGCCGCTAAGACGGCATTCCTCACGCGCATGAGCCACGACATCCGTACGCCGCTCAACGGTATCCTGGGCCTTATCGAAATTGAAGAATTGAAGGAAGGCGATATGCAAGTCGCCCGCGAGAGCCGTGCCAAGGCGCGCGTTGCCGCCAATCACCTGCTCTCGCTGATCAACGACATCCTCGAGATGGGAAAAATCGAAGACCGCAAGCTAACACTGGAACATGCGCCTTTTAACCTCAAAGAGCTTTGTGACGATACGCTGGTGCTGTGCAAGCTCCGCGCGTCCAGTAACGGCATCACAATGCAGGACAATAGTCTGCCGTACGCCACGGGGCCATACGTAATCGGCAGTCCCACCCATATCCGACAGGTCATGATCAACCTGTTAGACAACAGCATTAAGTACAACAAGCACGGCGGCTCCGTCACCTTTAGTTCACAGACCAAGCCACTCGATAACGGGCGCGCGCTCTTTTGCTTTAGCGTTTCGGATACCGGCATTGGCATGGCTCCCGAGTTTTTAAAGCATATCTATGAGCCGTTTGCCCAAGAAGGTGACGATGCGCGCAGCAAGTTCCAAGGAACCGGCATGGGCATGCCAATCGTCAAGTCGCTTATTGAACTGATGGGCGGCACCATCGAAGTCACCAGCGAACTCCATGTGGGCACCACGTTCTACGTGGAAATTCCGCTCGATATCGACAAGAACCCCCGGGCGCGGGCGAATACGGTCGAGAGGGCGCTCGACTGCTCGCTCGCCGACATGAACGTGCTGCTCGCCGAAGACAACGAATTGAATGCCGAGATTGCCCAGACGCTGCTAGAATCCGAGGGCGTCGTGGTCACCCGCGCCGTCAACGGCAACGAAGTCGTCGATCTGTACCTGTCTCATCCCGCCGGCAGCTTCGATGCGATCCTGATGGACATTATGATGCCGGACATGGACGGTTACGAGGCAACCCGCGCGATTCGCCTGAGCGAGAAGGTCGATGCAGCCGATATCCCCATCATCGCGCTCACCGCCAATGCCTTTGCCGAGGACGCCAAGGCGGCACACGACGCCGGCATGAACGCCCATCTGTCCAAACCGCTCGACTTTAACAAGCTCAAAAACATACTCGCCCGCATCAAGAAAAACGGATCCGTTTCGCTATAGTTTGTGCTCAACCACCACGCACGACCAGAAAGGAAGCCAACGATGTTTAGGCCCTTACGTCGAAAGAAACGCGCCATCACTGACGAGGAAGCGCGCGAACTGCTCGCTACCTGCAAGCGCGGCGTCTTTGCCGTCAACGGCGACGATGGCTACCCGTACGCCATTCCCGTCAACTACTTCTTTGACGCCGAGCACGACAAGATTTATTTCCACGGCGCCAAAGCCGGCCACAAGGTCGACGCACTCAAGCGCGATGACAAGGTCTGCTTTACCGTTTACGGCAACGAGTGGCACAAGGACGGTGACTGGGCTCCCTACGTTATGAGTACCGTGGTCTTTGGCCGCTGTCGCCTGGCGAACGACACTCCCGCGTTTATCGAAGACAAAGTCCGCCAGCTCGCCCTTAAGTACTACCCTTCCGCCGAGGAAGTCGAAGAGGAAATCGCCAAGGACATTAAGGGCGTCCAGCTCTACGAGATTACGATTGAGCATCTCTGCGGCAAGCAGATTCAGGAAAAGTAAGCCCCTCAGCAGGCCTCATCAATAACAATATGGCCTGGTTCCAACCCACCTTGGAACCAGGCCATATGCTTATAGAGCGTCGGCGGCTATGTGCGCAAGCGCCTCAATGAGCTCCTGCGAGCTCACGGGTTTACTCAGGTGCGCGTCCATGCCCGCCTCACGCGAAAGCCTGCGGTCGTCGGCAAAGGCGTTGGCACTCACGGCGATAATCGGCGTAGTCGCGGCATCCTCGCGATCGAGTGCTCGAATTCGACGCGTGGCCTCAAGGCCGTCGATACCGGGCATCATGATGTCCATCAACACCACGTCGTACTCGTGCGGCACGCTCGCGGCAAACATCTCGACGGCAGACTCGCCATCCTTAGCATGCGTCACGACGGCACCAGCACGGCTGAGCGTAAACTGCGCGATCTCGGCATTCAGATCGTTATCCTCTACGAGCAAAACGTGCAGGCCCTGGAGCGCATCGCCGTCGCCCGCATCTACGCGAACTGCCTGAGGAATCTCGGAGCGGTCGCACTTCTCGAACGGCAGGCGGATGGTAAACGTCGTCCCCTGCCCCAAGACGCTCGTAAAACTCATGGTTCCGCCCATAAGCTCGACCAACTGTTTTGCGATAGGCGCGCCCAGGCCAGTTCCCGATGAAGCGCCTTCCACCTGTTGCCCCTCACGGCAAAACGGCTCGTAGAGGCGCTGTTGGAACTCCTCGCTCATGCCAATACCGTTGTCGGCGATCGTGTATTCATAGACGGGGATGCCATCCGCTGGCTCCACCTCGCGGCACACCAGGCGAACATAGCCGCCCTGGCGGTTGTACTTGACGGCATTGCCGGCAATATTGAGCAACAAACGCTTGAGGTGCGTCACGCTCACCCGCGCATAGGGATGATTAAGCGTCTGCTGGTCGCAGATAATTGTCACCAGACGCTCCTCGGCCTGGCGCTCCAGAATATCGCGCACCTCGTGGTTGAGGGTCGCCAAGTTTGTGGGAACAAGCTCCAGATCGATCTGCCCGCTCTCCAGGCGACTCATATCCAGGGCCTCGTTGGCAAGGTCGAGCAGCAGTCCCGATGCCGTCCAGATCTTTGAGCGGCACTCGGTCTGCTTTTGCAGATCGTCCGCATTGGCATCGCCGACCTCGACCATGCCGCGAATGCCGTTGATGGGCGTGCGCAGATCGTGGCTCATGCGACGCAAAAACTCCGTCTTTGCCGAGTTGGCAGACGAGGCCTCACGCGCTGCCTTTGCCAGCTTGTCGCCATAGTCGCGCTCCTGCTGCAGCAAGTCCGTCAAACGTCGACGATCAGCGCGGCGACGCACCATCACAACAACGGCTATAACACCGCTGTAGAGCACCAGCACGCCGGCAGCAACAGCCGCGACGACCTCAAAGTAGCGCCGCGCCGAGGCATAGGTGTACACGTAGAACCCGCGCGCTTTTCCAAATGTGCCCAAATACCACTCGCCGCTGGCGTTGACCAGTCGGACTTTGCCGGGCAGGCATCGATCCTTAATACCGTCGACAATAAAGACATCCGTTGCAGGCAGATTGAATACGCCCAATATGGTGGGTTCAACGGCATTGGTCGCAACGACTTTGCCATCGCTTTCGATTACGATATTGCCACTGTCGATGGTCTCATAACCACCGAGCAAGCTCTGCAGTTTGAGCGTATTGCTTGCAACTGCCTTCGCGCTCTGATGCCTGACCGCGATAACGATGCCCTCGCCATCTTGCCGGGTCACGCAACCAATGTCTGCAACCGAATCATCCGAAAGCGTAATGCGGGCGGTATAGGACTTAAGCGGATGGGCTGCCACCTCCAGCACGGGTGCTTCCTTGAGATACGTAGCGAGTGACTCATAGCCCACGCCATCCGTCGAGGACTCGGACACCAAATTGCCCGATGCGTCCGTCACGATCAGTGCGCTCACGTTGAACTGGTCGGCATATTGCTCCAGCATGGCGTTATCCACCGAACCGTCGCGCTCCATATCGCGCGCTGTCTCTCCGGCGATCTCCATAACGCGAATCAGGTTTTTGGTCGTATAGGCGCTATTGAATGCATCGTAGGAAAGGCTCTGCGTCGCCACGTAATCGACAACGTCGGCAAAGCGCTGCTCGGCCTGAGCTGCCGTGTAGCCGTAGCTCATCATGCCGGCAGCAACCGAGAGCGCTATCCCCAGCAGGGCGACAAGGAGCCATGCCCCTGTCGAACGATTGCCCCGCTCCTCTACGGCGTGGTCAGGCGCATCGATCATGACAGGCCCTCCATATTCAAAAATGGCGAAGGGTCATCAAAGTACTTTGACACCAGACGTTCCATGGTGCCATCGGCAAGCATTTCTTGGTAGGCACGGGTGAGTTTAACGTCGATGCCGCGCGTATCATTGATATCGAAAGCGGTGCCCAAACCAACCTCTAGCAGCGGCTCATCCAAAATGCGATACGTCACACCATAGTCTTTTTCGTAGGTGAGCAGCGAGGACTCATGCGCGGCGATGGCGTCGACCAGACCTTCGACGAGCGCCGGGTTCAGGTATGAGCGGTCCGAAAAGCAGTAGAGTTCCTTGATCTGCGGAACGTTTTCATTTGTATGATTGAGCAAAATGTCCTCGGGCTTGGTGGTGGACTGGACCGCCACGACCTTATCCTCAAGATCGGCAAGCGTGTAGATATCGCTCTGGGGATCGACCGCGACCACCTGGCGGCTCGCAAGGTACGGGCCGGCCCAACGATACTCGTTTTCGCGACCCGTCATGCTAAAGCTACCCATGACGCAATCGAGCTCGCCGCTCGCCAGCAGCTCTTCCTTCTTTTCCCAGTCGATCAGCTGGTATTTTGGCTTGTAACCAATGCGGGCCAAAGCCTCGGTTAGTATCTCGACATCCAGGCCAACGATATCGCCGTACTCATCGGTATACACAAACGGCGGATAGAGGTCGCTACCAACGTTGAGCGTCTTAAGATTGTCGTCCTGGACCTGCGAGGCCTCCAGGCCTTTTGATGCAGACGTCGATGCCTCGTCATTCGACCCGGAGCAGCCAGCTATCGCTACGACAAAAGCGCTCGCCACTGCAAGCGCAACAAACAACGAAATGGCAACCGAGCGACGGGATCTTTTCATCGAGCTCCATACGATCCTGTTTACAGACTGAAATGGTTAAAGATAATAGCAAACAAAACCACACGAACACCCAATTGTTACAGACGCTTTACCGTGTGGGGCCTTCCAGCCGACTTGGCAGAAGACCCCGCATGCAGCGCACACTTACCGTGCATTAAAAACGTAGCGGTCCAGGCGGTCGCACGCTTCCCTCACGCGCGAAAGCGGCAGCGCCAGATTCGCGCGAATGTGGCAGGGCCCGTGGAACGGACGGCCATCCTGATACCCCACGCCCACGCGGGCGCCCTCGTCGAGCAGCCACTGAATATCACGGCCATGCTCGCGACACCACTCGGTGCAGTCCAGAAACACCATGTACGTGCCCTGCGGACGCGAAAACGCGACGCCCTTCCAATGTTTTTCTGCATACGTGCAGAAGTACTCGATATTGCCGGCAAGCACCTGGTTGAGCTCGTCCACCCACTCGTAGCCTTGCGGCTGGTAGGCACCGATAAGCGCATGCATGGAGAGGACGTTCATCTCGTTGTAGTGAGTCTTGTTGGACACGGCGCACACGCGGTCGCGCAGCGTCTCGTTATAGATAATGTGGTAGCTGCCGACCAGGCCCGCCAGATTAAACGTCTTGCTGGGCGCGTAGAGGGCAACCGTGCGCATGCGGGCATCCTCGCTCACCGACTGCGTCGGGATATGCTTGTGTCCCGGCAGGATGATATCGGACCAAATCTCATCCGAGATCACCACGCAATCGTGCTGGCGATAGATGTCCATGGCGCGCTCGATTTCGTCGCGCTCCCATACGCGGCCGCAGGGGTTGTGCGGCGAGCAGAACACCGCAGCATGAATGTGGTTTTGGGCGAGCTTGTGCTCCATGTCCTCAAAGTCCATGCGCCACACGCTCTGGTCGTCGAGCTTAAGCGGGCTGTGGACAATGCGATAGCCCGCGGCTTCGATGGACTTGGTAAAGCCGATGTAGGTGGGGCTGTGGACCAGTACCGCATCGCCCGGCTGGACATACGCGCGCAGCGTCGACACGACACCGCCCAGCACGCCGTTTTCATAGCCGATATGCTCAGGTGCCAGGCCCTCGACGCCATTACGGCGGCTCTGCCATTCGATGATGCGATCGAAGTACTCGGGACGCGGATTGAAGTAGCCAAACATGGGGTGATGGACGCGCTGAATGATGTGCTCCTGGACCGTGGGCACCGTGGCGAAGTTCATGTCCGCCACCCACATGGGTATGCGGTCGAAGCCCTCGTCGGGTGCGTTCGGGGCCATACCGGGGACCTCGCCCCAAGAGTCAACGGCAATGGAGTCCATGCCGTGGCGGTCGATAAGCGAGCTAAAGTCGTATTTCATGCTGAGCTCCCGTGCAAAGTAGGCTGTTTCGATAGGCGTTATTGTCCACCAGCGTAGGCGATTTTGGCATGGGGTTTGGCGCTTAATTTGACGGGTGCAGACGGATGGCTGGTTAGTCTTGCGCGTCGTTGACGGCGACTACGGTTAGCTGGGTTTCATCGACCGTAAAAGATATGTCGAGTCCGGCGTAGGCCAAGTGGTAAACGCGGTTTGGCTCGTGCTTGCTGCCCGCGCGGCGCGGATCTTGGCGAAGAACCTCGACCAGACCGGGGAGCTTTGCGGGTGGGACCATGTCTTGAAGAGCTTGCGGGAACTCGACGTCGAGCTCTTGCCACGGAGCGTCCTCAATCCAGCCGCCGGTCGCATCCGGATGACAGTCCGCAAACGGGATGTAGGGCTTGATATCGTAGATGGGCGTGCCGTCACGCAGGTCGGCCCCCAGCACATGAATGATGGGGCCGTCATCGGTGAGCTCGACACGATCGAACTTGACGCAGGTGAGCCCGATGGGATTAGGGCGAAACGGACTGCGCGTGGCAAACACTCCCACACGTTCGGCTCCGCCCAGACGCGGCGGGCGCACGGTTTTCGACCATTTTGCGTTGGTGCCGGACCTGTCCTGCGTTTTGGCGTCGGCAGCTATGTCCTTAGCCGTGCCGCCGGGCGTGCCGTTTTCGAAGCGCCACAGCAGCCATAGGTGAGAGAAGGAGTCCAAGCCCTCAACTGCTGCATTGGAGGCAAATTCCGGCTCAAAAACGATGCGTCCCTGCAGATGGGGCGCCAAAAAGCTGTTGCGTGGGATGCCGAACTTCTGCGGCAGGTCGGTATGTATGTGTGCAATAGGTTCCATGCCGGTCATTGTACGGCATGGAGGCGTGGGACGTTGCGCGCAATTCTTCGCCGAGGTCTCCCGTCGTGCAACCAACGGTTGCTTGGAGGGGCGCCTGCCGCCGCGTATGCTTAAGCCATCAACCAGCAGAAAGGAGCCGCTATGGCCTTTGCAGAAAAGCTCATTGCCATCCGTCGCGCCCATCACCTTACCCAAGAGCAGCTTGCCGCTAAGCTCTTCGTCACACGCCAGGCCATCAGCCGGTGGGAGCGCGGCGAGGTCACACCGGGCATCGACATGATGAAGCTCATCGCCGCCGTAACCGGAGAACCGCTGTCCCACCTGCTCGAAATGCCTGAGCACTATTGCCAGAGCTGCGGCATGATACTCACGCCCGACGACTGCGGCACCGATGCCACGGGCACCGCGACCGATCATTACTGCAAGTGGTGCTACGACCACGGCAAGTACACCTATGACACCACCATGGAGGCAATGATTGAGGATTGTGCCCCGCGCCTGGCACAAAACACCGGCATGTCGCTCGACGAAGCCGTCTCGCTCATGGGCGCCGTCCTGCCGCAACTGGAGCGCTGGCGCACCGTGCAGGAAAACGAGGAGCGCTACGGCGCCGAAGCCCGGAAGCGCTACGGCGACGAGGCGATCGACGCAGCAAACGAAGCACTGCTGGACATGGACCCCGAGACATGGAACGACATGAAGGAACTTGAACGCGCTATTCTGGGCCAACTCTCGATTGCCATGGGCGATGGCGATGCGAATGGAAGCGAGGCTCGCAAGCTTGTCGCGATGCATCGTCGTTGGATTGGTCTCAACTGGGGACGCGAACCCCAGAACGAAGCGTACCTGGGCCTCGCCCACGGCTATCTTGCCGACCAGCGCTTTATCGACTACTACGACAAGCCCTGCGGCACCGGAGCTACGGCATTTCTGGTCCAGGCCATCGAGTCGTCTTTGGCGCGTGCATAGACCGCGGCGGCTTTGGGTATTTCAATCGAAACCTCAACCGATTGGAGACCCATGGCTACTGATCACGAGCTCGTGCTCTACGTTATGACCGGCTGCCCGTATTGCATAAAGGTCAAGCGATTCCTTGCCGATAACGGTGTGACCATCCCCGAGCGCAATATCTCGATCGACGGCGATGCTGGGCAGGCACTCATCGCCGTCGGCGGAAAACGCCAGGTTCCCTGCTTGTTCATCGACGGCAAGCCGCTCTACGAGTCAAGCGACATCATCGCATGGGTGCAGAAAAACCTGCTCTAGTGCAACATAGTCATTGGGGACGTTCATAAATGACTAGTCGTTAAAGAACGTCCCCAACGACTAACTAGTCGTTGAAGCGAGCTGTGGGTGCAAGCGGCTGTTCGCGAAAGACGCGCTCGACGGCAGCGCGGTATTCGTCGACCTTTTTGGTCTTGCGTACGATCTTGTGGACGGTAGCGGGATCAGCGAAAGCGCACTTGGCGTAGAACCACCACTCCTTCATGCGGAAGACCGCATTGCCGCCAATCTCTTCTGCATATGCCGCAAACAGCGTGTCGTGGAAGCGCTGCAGCTCAGCAGCCGTTGCAGCAGGGCCGCCCTTGACCATGCGAGCCAGAGCGGGGTTCGCGAGCAGGCCACGCCCCAACATCACATGGCGCGTGCCGGGATAGGCCTCCACCAGCGCATCCATATCCTCAAGATCAAAAATATCGCCGTTATAGGCAACCGGGAACGGCGCACGCTCCAGCGTCTCGCCATAAAACTCTTTGCGCGGCGAGCCCGCATAACGGTCCTTCTGCACGCGCGGATGCACGATCAGCTCTGCCAGCGGCATGCGGCAATATAGATCGAGTACGCGCTCGTATTCGTCGTCGCTCTCCAACCCCAACCTGGTCTTGACCGATACCGGCAGCGGAGAGCGCTCACACACGTCACTCAAGAACACCTCAAGTTCGTCGAGATTACGCAAGAAACCCGAGCCCTTGCCCTTGGCGACAACCGTCCCCGAGGGGCAACCCAAGTTGAGATTGACCTCGCGATAGCCCATGTCGGCGAGCACCTGTGCCGCCCACACAAACTCGTCCGCGTTCTTGGACATCAGCTGAGGCACCACGTTGAGCCCCTGGTTATTGGCAGGATCGATCTCCTTAAACGCCTTGCCGCCAAAGCGGTTTCCCACCCGCGGCGGCGGCAAAAACGGCGTGTAATAGCAATCGAGCGCACCGAAGCACTCCGCATGCACGCAACGGAACACATGCCCGGTAATCCCCTCCATAGGGGCCAGCGAAAGGATCATCTACTCTTCTCTCATATCAACACAACAAAGGGGCCGTCCCTTTGTCACATGCATTATGCCTTGCGCTTCAGGCGATTCACAAGGAAGAGGTAGCTACTGAACGATGACCACCCTCCAGCCGCACCCCATACAACGAGGTCTAATACTTTTCCCGAGAAGTGAACGAGTGAAAACGGGCCCCGAAGCATCTGCACTTTCGAGATGCAATTTCCTGCGGTTTTGCCAGCCAAATCCTGCGGGTTTGACGTCTAAAAATGTCGATGCTTCGGAGGCCCAAGTATGGCCGTTCACTTCTCGGAAAAGTATTAGACCTCGATTTACATGCCACTCAATGTGACAAAGTGGCTGCTCCTTTGTCACATTCGATGAAAAAGGGCACCGATGTTAGTCGATGCCCCAAAGCGGCTGCAGGTTAAGCCCTACAGCGTATGTCTAAGACGAATCGAACTATTCGTCCCAGGAGAGGTTCTTACCAGTCTTTTTTGCCAGCAGCAAGAACAGGCCGATAATAACGTTGCATGCGATGCAGAAGATGAAGACGCCCTGGAAGGAGCCGACAAGCTCATAGACCTTCATCATAACGGGCATGCCAAAGGCGCCGACGATATAGCCCACGGAGCAGATCAGCGCGAAGATGCGACCGAAATCGCGGGAGCCAAAGACATCCATAACCAAAACGGTCAGGGCAGTGCCAGCGATGACGTACATTACGTCGTTCACGCCTGCTGCGAGGATGCTGAGCGTCGAGTTGCCGCTGCTCATCATGAGCATGACAAAGGAGAGGATGGAGACAGCGAGCCAGCCCAGAATGGCCTTCGTGCTGCCGAACCTATCGCAAGTGGTGCCGACGATCGGATTGAGGAACAGATCGAAGAGCGATGCAGCGGATACCATGAAGCCGCCCACCATGGGGCTAAAACCAACCTCGGAAGCATACGTCGGGAAGAGCTGGTTCATGCAGCAAGTGAGCTGAACGAGACAGAGGAAGCCGATGCAGAAGAAGAAGGCAGGCGACTTAATGGCGCGCGCATAGCTAACGCCACGCGTGCTATCCTCGGTCGTCTCCTCGGTCTCGGTGACCGTCTCGCCCTCGACGTAGCCATAGGGCAGCATGCCCTTGTCCTGAGGCTTGTAGCGGATGATCAGAATGGAAGCTGGGAGAATGAGCACTGCGGAAACACCGGCGAGCACCAGATAACCAGTTCTCCAGCCAGCGGCCTCGATGACAGAGGTGATGACGGGACTCATGATGAGCATGTAAATCGAGTTCACTGCCCAAGCGAGACCGATTGCCAGGCCACCAGATTTTTTGAACCACTGGTCAATAACGTCGGACATAGCGACGCCGGTGGTGAAGGCGAAGCAAACGCCAATCAGGGCGCCAGCGGCGATGAACATCCAGACTTCGGTGTAGAAGGCCATGCCTGCGCCGGCAGCGAGCAAAATAAGCTCGACAACGGGGAGCCAAACCTTGCCAACGACCTTGGGAATGAGTTTTCCGACAAACGGAAGGGCTGCCGCAAGACCAATGAGCGTTGCGGTGAAGTAATACGAGAAGATGGAATAGTCAAACCCGAACTCCTCGCACACGGGCGCGACGAAGGAGCCCGCGATGACGCTATAGGATCCGGTCGTGCCGGCAGACATAAGGCCGAGCGCGATTACGAGAACCCATGCGTAAACCTTGCTGCTCTTTAACTTTGCATTTTCCATTGACGCAGCTCCTAGAGACCCAGAAGGGCACACATAACGGCCTTGATGGTGTGCTGACGGTTCTCTGCCTCACGGAAGATGACCGAAGCGTTGGCCTCAAAGCACTCGTCGGCAATCTCGAAACCCTCGGTGATGATCTCGCGATGAAGGTCGTTCTTGCACTGGTCGAGGAGCATCTTGCCAACACGGTGATCCGCGTTGTGGACAGAGGGAAGCTCATGCATGCAGAAGATGTCGGGATTGTTGGTGCGCTTGCACAGCTCGCTGGTGACGCGATAGGGGTACAGAGACTCGGCATCGCCCAACCAGGAGTTGTAGTCGTCGGGATCCAGAACCTCTTCTCCGCACTCGGGGTTGATGTAGCGCCACTCCTCGGTAACGATAACGTCAACGCCATCCAGGGCATCGAGGTCAGAGGTGATGGTAAAGGTCCTATTGGGAGCGTACTTGGCGTAGCAGGCCTCCACCTCTTCGATCATTTCCTTGCACATCTGATGACGGAGGTCGTCGGGGCCGATGGCGAGGAAGTCCATGTCGAGCATAGCGCACAGACGGCCATACCACACTGGGGCGCCGGCGCAGTTGCCAACGAAAGCCATCTTCTTGCCGCGGCTCGTACGCAGACCGCCCCATTGCTCTTCCATCGTAAGAGCGTCAGCGAGCATCTGAGTCGGGTGATCGCCGAGAGTAAGGGCATTGATGACCGGGATGTCAACCAGGTCGGCGACGTCATAGAGGAACTGCTCGTCCTTCTGTGCGCGGTAGACGATGAGATCGTACATGCCGTTAAAGACGCGCATGGCATCCTTGACGGTCTCGCAGTCACCCATGTGGGAGTTGGTCAGATAAGTGAAGCCCATGCCCAAATCATTGCAGGAGGTCTCGAATGCGCAACGAGTACGGGTCGAGCCCCACTCAAAGTTGGCGAGGACGTTTTTGCCGGGGAAGTAGCGCTGGTCGACACCAGACTTCTTCTGAGCCTTAAGGTTCCAGGCAAGATCGATGAGATAGCGGAAATCCTCGGAGGAGAGATCATGGATGTTGATGTAGTCGCGACCGCGGAGGCTGTTGTTCATGCCTATTTCCTTTCGAATTATTATCAAAATTATTGTTGAATGTGTCCCCGAGGAAAACACGGATATCCCTCGGGGAGCGGTACATGTGGCGCCTAAGCCAAAGAGCGCAGGCTCTAAGGCTCACTAACGACTGGCCGCCACGTCCTTAGTCCAGCAGTGCACGCCGCCGCCGGACAGGTTAAGCGCGAGGGAATCAATCATGATGACTTTGCGATCGGGGAAGCAGCTCTCAAGAACTGCCTTGGCCTGCTCATCCTTCTCTTTCACGACCTCGCTCATGCCCTCGTGGTAATAACGCTGGCCAAGAACGACGCCGTTGCAAATCAGGAAGTTGCAGTAGCTCGCTGCGGCGTAGAAGTGGACGGGGCCCTCGGGCCAGGGGGTGCCATCCATAAACTTGCCGCCCATTTCGTCGATGAAGCCCTTATAGAGCTCGTAATCTTCATCGCCAGGGGCGATAACGACTTCAATAGGCTCGGCGGTGGGCATACGAACGATCTCGAAGGGCTTGCCCTCCCAGTCCGTTTCGTTGCTCAGGATCTCGTAGGCTGCCTCAATGCGGCGACGAGACTCTGCTCCAGCCTTGCTCGAGGCTGCCTCTTCATCGGACACCTCGGCAAGAAGAATCTTGTTCGGAGTGATAAAGCGACACATCTCATCAATGTGAGCTGCAAAGCTCATGCCAAAGACGGGAGTTCCGTCTTCCTTCTCGTCGAGGATGCCCAGTCGATAGTCGTCGTCCTCGAGCATAGGCTGCGGAAGCCAGACAACCTTGTTGAGGTTGTAGATGCGCTTATACTCGGCCTCTACTTCCTCTTTCGTGAACTCGGGATTACGCTTGCGGCATTCCGTGTCCTCGATGGCGATCAGAGTGCCGTGACCGTCAAACTCGCGGTCGCCGCCCTCCGAAACCATTTCGGAATTGACGATATCGAAGCAACCGAGCGCAACCGCCATGTGAACGGCTGCCTTACGTGCGGACTGGCACTCCGGGGAGTTCTTGTCCCACACGCCGTAATAGGTCCAAGCGGGGTTGACCATATAAGAATGGCCCTTGTCGTCGACCATGATGCTGGGACCGTTGTCGCGGACATAGAAGTTGGAGTCTTCGAACTGCGTGATCTCGATGCGATCGAGATCAACCCCCTCCTCCTTCAGGCGCGAGCAAGCCTCCTCATAGGAGCCGGGGGTGCCGCAATTGAGGTTGACCGTAACGTCGCCATACTCGAGCAGAGCCTTGATCACGTCAACGCAGGGCTGGCGGTTATCGTAGCCCTCTGCACGGATGTAATCGGGAAGCCATGTCACATAGACGTTGGAGCGCTTCTCGAACTCGCCCGGCATACGATAGTTCTCGTACATGGTTGGTCCTTCCGTCGGGTTTCCCGCAATGCTGTCCGGCCGCGACAATAGCGGGGTTTCACCTGCTATAGTACTACTATACCTACCGTTCGGTAGATAATTTTGAATAATTGCCGCTCGCCTACTGATACATACCGTTCGCCGTATATAGTGGTCATGTTTGGACACGAATTGATGTCCCGTTGCCATCCTTAATAATGTTGGTAGTGCGGAAGTGATTTGCAATGGAGAAATGCAGCGTGAGCACAAGAAAAAAAATATTGGACGCAATGTACGATCTTGTGGCAGAAGTCGGTTATGACAAAGCGTCTATCGGAAAGATTTGCGACTTTGTCGGTATATCCAAGCCATCGGTGTACTACTACTTTCCCTCAAAAGAGGAGATTTTCACTACGCTCTTGGACAGCATGTTTCCGACCATTGACTATCAGCGCGACTACTCGCTAATAGTCGATAGGGACGGGTTCAAGGCCGCGCTTATCGAGCTCGGCAATTCAGTTATAGGTGGCTATCGAAGCGATGAAAAGCGCCGGCGCGTGCTGGCCGAGGTTAGCGTTCAAGCAAATCGAATTCCTGCAGTTCAGGAACGTCAAGCGACGGCGACCAAACGAACCATGGATGCGCTTAAAGACATCCTTCTTCATGGTGTAGAGATTGGCGCGTTTTCCGATAGCGCCGACGTAATGCTCTACGTACAAATTCTTTATACCGTTCTGGAGGGAGCAAGCAATACGGTCGCTCAAGGTGAGGATATTGATGAGAAAGCGGTTTGGGCGGGAATAGTCGAGCTTATGTTCAAATAAACCAGCCAAGCTGAAGCGCATGTTGGCACCCATGGTGCCTGCGGGCAACCTTTAAAACGAAAACAGGGGTCGACTCCAGTCTGGCTTGGAGTCGACCCCTGTTGCATGGCAATCTATGCCGATGCAAATCGGCGCTTATTACTTTTCAGCAGCCTTATTGAGAAAGCCGGAAACGATAGCAAACGCAGCAATCATAAGGTTGCAGGCAATGCAGAAGATAAATACTCCCTGGAATGACCCTGCCATGCCGTAAACCTTCATCATGACCGGCATTCCAAAAGCACCGACGACATAGCCCGCTGAGCAAACGATCGAATAGATCCTTCCAAAATCGCGTGATCCAAAGAGCGAGAGGAGAAGCATCGGCATTGCGGTTCCAACGATGGCGAACATGACATCGTTTACACCAGCTGCAATGATGGAAACGGTCTCATTGCTTCCGTCAATGATAAGAAGCAGGAATGAAAGAATGCTGACACCTGTCCATGCGACCGTTGCTTTAATAGCGCCAAGCTTGTCGCATGTTTTGCCCACGAAGGGATTTAGGAAGATATCGGAGAGTGAAGCTGCCGAGACCATTAAGCTTCCTATGATAGGATTGAAACCGACCTCGCTTGCATAGGTTGGAAACAGCTGGTTCATGCAGCAGGTGAGCTGCGCCACGCAAAGCAAGAGGACACAGAGAATAAAAGACGGCGTTTTCGCGGCATCGCGGAGTGCCATGCCCGAAAGGACATCTTCCTGCTCATCGGCGCTGCAGCTCTCATGGGTTTCGGAGGCGGTCTCTCCGTACGGAAGCATATTGCGATCAGAGGGGTTAAGGCGAATGATAAATGCGCTTGCAGGCAAAATCATAGCTGCAGAAACGGCCGCAAGCACGATGTATCCCGTACGCCAGCCTTGCTGCTCGATGACCAGTGTAATGACAGGACTCAATAACAGCGTGCAGAGAGAATTAACGCCCCAAGCGAGGCCGATGGCGAGACCGGACGATTTGCTGAACCATTGGTCAATGACATCGGACATGCAGACGCCCGTTGTAAACGAAAAGCAGATGCCGATCACTGCGGCGGAGACGGTGAACATCCAGACCTCGGTGTAGAACGCCATTGCGGCGCCGGCGGCAATAAGGACGAGTTCAATGCAAATATGCCATGGTTTGCCGATTACTTTTGGAATGAAGCGACTCAAAAGCGGAAGCCCAAGCGCAAGGCCAAGAAGAATCGCGGTGAAATAGAAAGAAAAAGAAGTGTAGTCAAAGCCCAGATCTTCACATACTGGAGCAACGAATGAGCCGGCAATAATGCTATATGTGCCAGTTGTTCCGGCGGACATTAAGCCGAGCGCAATAACGACGACCCAAGCAAATGCGCCGCTTTCACGGAGACAATCTTTTTTGGCTGGTGTGGTGAGAGTCATGGTTGCTCCATTTCTATCGGCAATACATCCTATATGCCTACCGATAGGTATATAAACCAGAGGACTCTTCGTCAAGCATTAAGCGGGGAGAGGGAGTTCTTAACCTGCCGAACGGTAATTTGACCCCGTTTTCGCAAGGGTCTCAATGTGACAAAGGGACTGCCCCTTTGTCACATTATTCGGAGCGCAGGGCCTCCACGGGATCCTTCCTGGACGCGCTGCGGGCGGGCAGCAGGCCGGCAACGACCGTCAGTAACACCGAAATCGCGATGAGCACCAGCGCATCCTGCACGGGCAGGCTCATCAGATTGGGTACCTGTTTGGCAGCAAGCGCCCAGGCATTAACCGGAAAGCTCACGGCCATCACAACGACAATGGCAAAGACGCCGGCGATGAGGCCCTCGATAAAGGTCTCGGCGTTAAACACGTTGGCCACGTTGCGCTTTGACGCGCCGATCGCTCGTAGGATGCCAATCTCCTTTTTGCGCTCCAGCACGCTGATGTAGGTGATGATGCCGATCATGATGGAGCTCACCACCAGGCTGATACTCACGAATGCGATGAGCACCAAGCTGATGGTGTTCACGATGTCGGTCACCGAACCCATGATGATGCCCATGTAGTCGGTGTACGAGATGGCTTGTTCGTCGTGGCCGGCGGCTTTGACCTGCTTGTTGTACGCATCGATCTGATCGAGCACGCGCTCCTTGGCCTCAAAGTCACGCGGGAAAATCTTGACCGAGATGGGGTCTGCCTCGTCTGCATAGCCCAGCGTGGTCAGGTTGTTGTCGTAGGTGAGTTTCGACGCCTTCGCATAGCTCATCATGAGCGAGCTCAGGTCCTCGGCGTCCATGTTGAAGTGGATGGCACGAGCAAAGGCACTCCCATCCACGTGCATGGCGCTCGCCAGGTTGGCAAAACTCGAAGACATCTGCGTCGCCATCTGACCCATGAGCCCTGCCGCGCCTGCCTTGAGCTGAGCTGACACCGTCGCCGCAATCTGATCGCTGATCGACTTCATCACCTGGTCCATTGCCTGTTGCAGATACGGAGCCAGCTGCTTTTGGACATAGTCGGTCATCGCCTGTTGCAGGCGCTCGGCCAAGGCATCGCCGCCGAGCGCTTTGAGCTGGGCCAGGATTTGCTGGGCTGCGGCATCATTCTCAAGATACGTCGAGAATGCGGCGGCGAGCTTTGACGCGCCCTTAAGATCATCGGGTGTCAGTGCCTTAAACTGATCAGACTGCAAAAAGCCCTCAAACAGCTGGTTGGCAAGCGTTCCCACCTGCTGCATTTGCTCGGGCGTGAGTTCCAGACCGTCAAAGATACCCGAGAAATCTGGGGTTGGCGCTTTGGCCATGATGTCGCCAAAATCGATGTCTTTCCCAACACCCGAAAGGTCGATATCCAACCCGGACAAGTCAAGACCCGACAGGTCCATACCGCCGGCAACACCCGAGAGCGCAGACGCATCGAACGAGAACGCGTTCTTGAGCGCCGCCTCGTCCACACTGAACATGCTGCCCAAATCCACGCCTTGCTTGGCCTCGCCTTGCAGCTCGTCGAAGGTTTTGCCCGTAAAGACATCCGTCTCGGGGCGGGCGAGTTGCTCCTGCACAATCTGCGAATCGGAGGCGCGCTCCATAAGCTGACGAGTTAGTGCATGCGTATAGGCAATGCCCGGGGTCAATGCGCTCGCATTGGCCGTCTCGTTAGGTCGCACCACACCCACAATGCGCACGTCAATACCGTCGGCAATCTTGGCCGTCATAAAGTCGGCATCGTCAGACATGTCAGTCCACATGCCGGTCTCTTCGTTTTTGCGATACGCATCGGCCGGCGACAGCACCTTAAACGTCGTAGACAGCGCATCGTCGTAGGTAAAGTCGGTGCCGGTCTCGGGCGTTTCGACCCCACCGTCAGCCGCCATGGCGCTGTTTACCAGATCGTTTAGCTCATCGATATCCAGCGCGCCGATGCTGTAGAGCGTGTAATCGCCCACCGTGCCACGACTCGAAAGCACCATCACGGCTTCGTTAGCAGACGTAGGCCAATGACCGGCGACGACATCATACTGGCTGTCGAGCAGGCTCTGGTCGTCGATCATCTCGTTAAAGACCGAGGTTCCCATGGATTCCATGCTCACCGTTGCCGCCGAACTTGCGCCTCCGCTCATGGCCTCGGTCATAGCGTTGGGCACCAGACGCACGGGCTTCTCGTCTCCCTTGCCCGCGCGATAGACAACCGGCGTTACGCCATAGCCGTACTGAATAGCGTTGACCTCTTTGTCGATGCCGTCGCCACCGGCATCGAGCCATGCCTTAAAGCTCGTCATGTCGTTGGACTTAACGCTTGCAAACATGTCCTTTACGGCCGTAACCACGGGGATCTTATCGGTTCCCTTAGCCTTGCCGCCGGCGCTGTCGTCGGACGAATCCCCGCCGTTGGACGCCTCATCATCCGCAGCCCCCTGTCCGCCCATCATGGATGACAGGTCGTAGTCCTGCTTGGAGATCGTAAGCGGGTAACTCGAGAGCGTATCCTCCTCGACCTTTTTGATGTAGCCGTTTACGCCGTTGGACAGCGCCAGGATCGCCGCGATACCGATAATGCCAATCGAGCCCGCAAAGGCAGTCATGGCCGTGCGGCCCTTCTTGGTCATGAGGTTTCGGGCAGAAAGCCCCAGCGCCGTCACAAAGCTCATCGAGGTTTTGCGCGTAGGCTTGGCCTCGCGGCGCGTGGCCTTGGCAACATCGAAGGGGTCGGAATCGTCGGTGATCTTGCCGTCCGCCAGGTTAACGATGCGCGTGGCGTATTGGTACGCCAGCTCGGGATTGTGCGTGACCATAATAACCAAACGGTCGCGCGCCACATCCTTGAGCAGATCCATGACCTGTACGGATGTCGTTGAGTCCAGGGCGCCGGTCGGCTCGTCTGCCAGCACAATCTCGGGATCATTAATCAGGGCGCGGGCAATGGCCACGCGCTGCATCTGCCCGCCCGAAAGCTGGCTCGGGCGCTTGTTAACGTGCTCGCCCAGGCCGACTTTCTCCAACGCCTCGCGTGCACGCTGGCGGCGCTCGGCATGCCCCACGCCCGTAAGCGTGAGCGCCAGCTCCACGTTTTCCAAAATGGTCTGATGCGGAATGAGGTTATAGCTCTGGAACACAAAGCCGATGCGGTTGTTGCGATAGGCATCCCAATCGCGATCGCGGAAGTCCTTGGTCGAGATGCCGTCAATCAGCAGGTCGCCAGAATCAAAGTGATCCAGTCCGCCGATAACATTGAGCATCGTGGTTTTACCCGAACCCGAGGGACCCAGAATGGCCACGAACTCGTTATCGCGAAAAGACAGGCTCACGCTGTCGAGCGCCACCTGCGTAAACGACTGCGTAACGTACCTTTTGCAAATACCTTTGAGCTCCAGCATGGACGGCAACCTCTCCTGCGCGGGCACACTTGCCCGCTCTCCTCCGCCGTTCGTATTCGACGCGTTTGTCCTACTCTATCCCCATTTTTTGCCGGTGCCAGTGAGGAATGTAGGGAACCGCATCAAAAAACGAACGGGACGGCGCCCAAAAAAGAGGTCCCGAGCGGGACCTCTATATGGTGGAGTTTATCTTGAAAGGTAGCGGACTACTTCGCACAGCGGCCCACGATCCTCGCTATGCTTTACGCGTTTTTTACTGCTCGCTATTCGCAATCGCCTGGTCGATAAGCTTGTTGAGTGCATCGCGCTGTTCGGCGGAGCTGATGGCTCCCACGATGGGATCCCCTACGATGTTGCCATTCTGATCGATGACATACGTTGTCGGGAACGAGAACAAATTTGACGTAAACTTACCGGCCTCGCTATCCGACTTGAACCAGATGTTCTTATATGTCACGCCCTTCTTGCTCAGCACGTCCTTGGCATCTACAATCTCGCCCTTGTTGCCATCGAGCGTAAAGGAATTGACGCCCACGACCTGGCCGCCCTTCTTGGCAAGCTCCTTATTCAGGTCTTCAAGGTCGCCCAACTCACCCACGCACGGCTTGCAAGTGGTGAACCAGAAGTTCATGACGGTGACCTTGTTCTTAGAGAACAGCTCGTCGCTGCTCACGTCGTTGCCATCCAGGTCTTTGCCCGTAAAGCTGGGGAACTTCGTCGCCTCGCTCGAAGCATTGGCACCAGCCGTCATGCCAGCGGCCGAAGCGTCGACGCTCTCGCCTGCGCTCGGCGTGCTTCCACAGCCGGGGAACTCCTTCTCCAAGCTCTCGAGCTTGTCCTCGATCTCCTTGATCTGCTGTGCACCGGCCTTGAGCGTCTTGAGCTCATCCGCCGTGAACTCATCCTTGGCGCCGTCGATGGTCTTGAGCAGGAAATCGCCGTAATTGCTGCCGTCCTCAATCATTACCGAGTCTTTATTTGCCGCATTGAATACCTTTTCCCACAGCGCGTTATCACTCGAAAGGATATCGTTCTCCTTTTTCATGAGCTTCGCATACAGCTCGGCGGCCTCGTCGGCATTGGCCGGCTTCTGCGCAGTGAGTTCTGCGATCTTAGGATCGGAGCTCGCAGATTCGCTCGCATTGCCACCGGGCGCCGAACATGCCACAAGGCACAAGGCCAATACCGGCACCATAAACAGGGCCGCAATTTTAGAAAGCTTCATGGTCATTCCTCCGTTTTGTCGAAGCTTGTTTACTTTTTATCGGCGGTCAAGGGGGGCTTTTCCGCCGACACATCCAGGCCATAGCGATAGCTGATGGCATCGACGGGACAGGCCCCGATGCACTTTCCGCACCGGATGCATTCGGCATGATTGGGCGCGCGGACCACATCAACGTCCATCTGACAAACCTTTGAGCACTTGCCGCACGAGACACATTTGCACGCGTCAACCCGAATCCCCAGTAGGGACACCTTATTCATGAGCGCATAGAATGCGCCGAGTGGACAAATCCATTTGCAGAAGGGGCGGTAGACCAAAACGCTCAGCACTACCACGGCAATGAGAACGGCAAGTTTCCAGGTAAAGAGATGTCCCAACGCAGATCGAATGCCGGCATTGGCAATGGCCAGAGGAATGGCGCCCTCGAGCACGCCCTGCGGACAGACGTATTTGCAAAAGAATGGGTCGCCCATGCCCACGTCGTTAACCACCAAGACGGGCAGCAGCACCACGGCAAACAGCAGCACGACGTACTTGATGTACGTGAGCGGCTTAAGCTTTTTCGTGGAGAACTTTTTGCCGGGAATCTTGTGAAGCAGCTCCTGAAGCCAGCCAAACGGGCACAGAAAGCCGCATACAAAGCGTCCCAGCAGTACGCCGAGCAAAATGAGCGTACCGGTAACATAGTAAGAAAAGTTGAACTTGGATGAACCTACCACCGACTGGAATGACCCGATGGGGCACGCACCCGATGCCGCGGGGCACGAATAGCAGTTAAGCCCGGGTACGCAGACTGTTTTTCCCGCGCCCTGATAGATGCCGCCTTTGGCAAAGTTTGGTAGGTGAATGTTGGTGATGAGCGTCGCCGCCGCCTGAATGAATCCGCGAAATCGGGCCAAAACATGCGACACAGTGTTTTTTCTTTTATCCAATTCCGATACACTCCAAGCACAGCCTAATCGCCTTGGCCAGCACGGCATCCGCCTCGCCACGCATAACGCCAAAGCACACCATGGCCACACCGACGATCAGCAACGCAACCTGCATTACAGGTTTTATCGCTTTGAACAACCTGACCACTCCTTTCGTCACACGACCTATTGGACCATATCGACTATAAAATCCGTGTTAAGCGCGATTTGAAATGTGCAAGGAGACTGTTATGCGTATTTTAATCGTCGAGGACGAGCAGGCGCTGTGTGATGCAATCGCGCGCAGCCTGCGAAACTTGGCGTACAGCGTCGACTGCTGTCACGACGGACAGGAGGCGCTCGACCTACTGGACGTCGAGGCCTTCGACCTCGTGGTACTCGACCTCAATCTTCCCCGTATCGACGGCATGACCGTACTCAGGGAACTTAGGAAAACCGACTGCGAGACTAAGGTACTGATTCTGTCCGCACGTGGCGAAGTATCCGATAAAGTCGCCGGACTCGATGCCGGCGCCAACGATTACCTCACCAAGCCGTTTCATCTGGACGAGCTTGCGGCAAGGATTCGCAGCCTTACCCTCAGACGTTTTACACAAGGCGACATAGTTTTAACCTGCGGAAAGCTCCGCTTTGACACCAAGGCGCGCATCGCCTCCGTGGACAGCGAGGCTTTATCTCTTACGCGCAAGGAAACGGGAATCTTGGAATACCTGATGCTTAATCAGGGGCGTCCGGTAAGTCAAGAGGAGCTTATCGAGCACGTTTGGGATAGCAGCGTGAACAGCTTTAGCAACGCAACCCGCGTTCACATCTCGTCACTCCGCAAAAAGCTACGCAGCGCTTTGGGATACGACCCGATTCGCAATCGGATTGGAGAGGGCTACGTTATGGAGGATAGCGAATGAAAAGGCTTTCGCTGCAATGGCGCATAACGATTATGACGGCACTGCTCACGTGTGCGGCATGCGTGCTGACGAACTGCCTGGTCGGCTATACGGGCATGCGTTACATGGATGCCATCGGCAGCGACATCTCGGCCTTTACCGCTGCCGGCGCGGATTCGCCCCAGGCGTTTGACCCAACAAAAGCAGCCCTCGATGACGAGGTCACGATCGTCGTAAACGACGCACAGGAATCTTTTGGCACGACAGCCTGGTGCATCACGGCTGGAGTCACACTCCTTGGCGGCGCGCTGGCATACTTTGCGAGCGGCCGTGCACTCAAACCGCTACGAGATTTTGCCGCCCAGGTAGAGCGTGTGCAGCCTGACAACCTAAGCGAAATCAGACTCAATGAAGATGCACCCACCGAGCTACAACGATGCAGTGCCTCTTTCAACGACATGATCGCTCGTCTTGGCGAAGGGTTCTCTGCACAGCGTCAGTTTACCGGCAACGCCGCACACGAGCTGCGCACCCCGCTCGCCCTTATGCAAGCACAGATTGAACTATTCATCTCCGAGCACCCCGGTTTGCAACCCGAAACGGCCGAGCTGCTCGGCCTGCTACAAGAACAAACCGAGCGCATGTCTCGAATGGCCAAGGTATTGCTCGAGATGAGTGAGCTCCGCAGCGTTGCTTGCGAGGACGATGTGGAACTTGGTCCCTTGTCCGAAGAGGTCCTCACCGACCTTGCGCCACTTGCCGAAAATAAGGGCATAGCCCTCAATTGTGCTGGAGACGCTTTAGTAATCGGGAGCGACACGCTCCTCTATCGGCTGGTGTTTAACCTGGTCGAAAATGCCATCCATTACAGCCGCCCCGGCTCGACTGTCAACGTCTCCATCTGCGACAGCGACAGCCACGTGCTCCTGCGAGTCAAAGATGAGGGCCCGGGAATACCCAAGCAGTACCGAGAGAGCATCTTCCAGCCGTTCTTTCGTCTAGACAAATCTCGCAGCAGGGCATACGGCGGCGCAGGACTCGGACTAGCGCTTGTTTGGGAGATTGCAGCGCTTCACGGTGGCACGGTAGAGGTCGAAGCAAGTTCCGAGAACGGGACCACCATGCTCGTGAGCCTCTCAAAGGGGGCCACCACGTGATCCGACTGTCCAGGGGTCCCACTCGGCATTGTGAAACGCGTCCCAAAACTTGGACATGAGAAATGGGAGGCAGTTCGCATCTATGCCGAGGACGAAGTCCTGGCGGGGATTCAGGATGCGCAGAGGAAGCTTACGGCAGAAAACCCCGACAGAGTCGTGACCGTCGGCGGCAACTGTATGGTGTCGCTTGCCCTCTTCGATTACCTGCACGGGAAATACGAGAACGCTGGAATCGTCTGGATCTATGCGCATCCGGATGTATCCACGCTGAATGATGACTACCCCAACGCTCACGCCATGGTACTTGGCAGCCTTTTGGGAGAAAGTCATCCCGGTCTTCGGCGGCGAATAACGCGAATGTCCGCAGGCAGACTCCAATCTGTGCGCGGAGAAGCTGGGCGACGCAAACAAGATTCCTCGACCCGAGCATGGAGATGAATCCGTCTATCAGTCTCATCGCATACTCAGAGGAGGATGCCAGATATAGATCCCATTGGATAAAGTCGCCGTTCATAAAGGGAATCACTGCATTGCGCTCGGCGACTCTCAAGGCACTCAGGCTTTGTTCTATTTTCTCAGCTTCTTGTTTGAACTGTTCGCTATCCAAAATGCCCCCAAATGCCGACTTCTCAACAAATCAGAAAAAGCATTGGCTATACTGATGCGGACAGTTCCGGGAGGGGTGCAAGAGACGGAAGGGCCGTAATGGGTGAGAAGGGCGAGCGGCCGGAGCGGGTGTTCCCCGGCAGGACAGACCCGTGGTTCATAGCGGCCATGGTGATTGTGGCGGGCGGTTTATCCGCGGCGTGTATCGCGTGTTTCCTGAGCTCGAGTCCCGCGCTCCTATGGGGCTGGCTCGCGCTGCTGCCCATCCCGGCCCTCGTGGCCCTGGCTGCCCTTCCCGTCCGCAGCAATCGCCTCGAGCTCTACGGCGACCGCCTCGTCGTCGTGTACGCTAGGACGCGTTCGGTGATACCCTACGCCCACGTGCGGGGCGTCCGACGCACCAGGACGCTCTGGGCGGGGACGGCCAACTCGCTCGACCGCGTCTACATCGAGGCGCCCTACGACGGCGACGCCATCGTCTCGGTCAGAGACAACGACGCCCTCGTGGCGGAGCTGGGGCGCAGGTGCGGCCTTGGGCCCGGCGCCTGACGCCCCGAAAGGAAGAGAGGATGGACGTCCCGCACTGGCCCTACTGGAGGAAGTATTCCCTCGGCGGCACACAGGTCTGGTACGCGGACTGGGGCGACTGCCCCTTCGACACTGGTCTACATGAGCCCAGTTGAGTTCAGGAACGCAGGGCTGTCCCTGTAAAAAATGTTTAAGCAACCGTTGCAAATCCATTCTCCCGCGCAGAGAGCCCCGGGTAGGCCGAGCTCGCGTCGGGCATGTAGCCCATACGCCTCCGGGCGGCGGCAAGCCCGCGCCCGCCGCGCTCGCCGAACAGCTCAACCGAGCCCGAGCTGGGGCTGGCGGTGCCAGTGACGATACAGATGAGCGTTGACTTCCCGGCGCCGTTTTCGCCGATGAGCCCGTAGACGCGCCCCGCCTCGAGGGCGAGGTCGATGGGGCCGAGGACGGTCCTCCCGCGGTACGCCTTCGTGACCCCGTGAAGGCGGAGGGGCATGGCTGTCGTCATTGCGTTCCTTTCTCCTCGGATGGATTTTGGGTATGCGTCATGGGCCCCCGCGCGGGACGGGGAGCGAATCGACGCAGGCTCGAGGCCGGTTGGGTTGGGGTTGAGGTCCGGGTTCCACAGGCTTGCACAGCCCGACGGACGGGGCGTCCGGGCACGCTATGCTTAGGGAGCGGTGGGCGCCTCCGGGGCAGCAGGGGACTCGGACGCGGTGATGCCGGAGGTGTCGACCTCGCCGATTCCGGCGAGCTGCTCGATGAGGGGGAGGCCCGTCGGGTCGTCCACCTCGACGCCGCCGAGCACGATGGTGCTGTCGCGCGTGTCGATTTGGGTTGTGAACACGGCCGGGTCGAAACCCGAAGCGATAAAGCCAATGCCCGCAAGGACAACACCCGCGACAACGAGCCCGCCCGCCACGGCGAGGTAGATCTTCTTCGCGCTGGTCATGGTACTCACTCCTTTCTACGCCGCGAGATGCGCGGCAGCGCCGCCCTTCTCGCCCTTACCCTTCCAGAAGGGCGAGGCGGCCTTCCTCGCCCAGAGCGCCGAGAGGCGCGCAATTTGTTTTGAGGCGGCCCAAGCGCCAGCACCAACGAAGAGCGCCACGCCGACGAGGCCGAGCCCCACGCCCGCCGAGGCGAGGGCGTACGGGAAGTGGCCGATGGTGACGCCGCTTACGGCAAGCAGGAGCTCAACTACGCCCACGCCCCCGAGTGCCGCTGCGACGATCCACACGCAGAGCGCCAGCACCCAGATGCAGATATAGACCGTGACGGCCACGGCGGCGAAGGCGGCGAGCAGCGGCACCCACACCGGGGAGCCCACGATGGTCAGCACCCACAGCAGCGCGGTGCTGCGCCGGCGCGTCCTCGCGATCGCGCGCGGCACGGCGGGCAGGTCGTCGAGCGTGGCCTCCGCTACCTCGCCGGGCGTGCCCATGGCGGCCACGGCCTCCTCCTCGCTCATACCGTCCTCCATGCGGTCGGCGATGGCCTCCGCATAGAACGCCTTGGTCTCCTCCACCTGCTCGGCCGGCAGGCAGGCGAGCAGCTCGCCCAACCGGCCCAGAAACTCATCGCGCGTCATGGTGCGCCCCCTCAACGTATGCGTAAATTTCCCGTACGGACGGCCACTCGGCCAGGAACTCCTCGATGCGCGCTCGCCCGTCGTCCGTGATGCGGTAGTACCGGCGCAGCCGCCCGTTGTGCTCGGCGGAGCGCGCCGTGATGCACCCGACCTTCTCTAGGCGCTTGAGTAGCGGGTAGAGCGTCGACTCCGTGAGCCCCATGCTCGCCGGTACGTCCTTCACGATCTGGTAGCCGTAGGACTCCTCGCCGGAGACGGCCGCGAGCACGCAGGCCTCCAGGAAGCCGCGCTTCATCTGTGCCTCCATCCGCACACCTCCTCTCGTCATATACTATGCTATACAAACTATACGATGCAAGGTATTAGACGTCAACTCTCATAGCGAAGATTCTCCGGCCCCTGCGCGCTGCGAACGTGATGTCGCGGGGCGGTTGGCATTATGCACGAAACGTCAAGTAACGCTCTTTTGATCCACTTCCACTCGGCCCCATATGCCTTGTACAACACCCCCTTCGACCTCGGGTTCAAGAGAGCCGCTAGTCTTCCTTTATACGTTCGGCATAATCGTAGGCGATACCCACAAATTCCAGTCCCGAGCAACAAGAGTACAATTGCTGCTAGTGTTGCCAGCTGTTGGGAGATGGAAGATGGACTGCGATGGCTACCCATGCGTTCCCATGCCGTTGATGTGCACCGCCTTTGTGCCGGGGCAGATTGACGCTGCGGTTGCAGGCATTTCCGATCCCGATTCATGCACCATCGCCACGGCAGAAGCGCTGTACTTTCGCGGACAGGCCGCCCTCGCTGCCAAGACGGCGCGCCCTTATCTTGACGCCACCGACCCCGCACTGCGCTATTCCGCATGCTTTATCTGCGGATATGCCAGCCTGTCGCTCAACCGTATCGCCGACGCCCGCCGGTGCCTTGCGGGCATTCTCGATGCGCCCACCGACGAAGAATCGCTCGCCGTCCACGCCACGCATATCCTGTTCGCCTCCGCCGCGAGCGTCCTGCTGCACTTGCCTTCCCCGTATTCCGCCGAAGAGTTTTATCCGCTTGCGGCGCATCTGCCCGAAGGCCTGCGCCTGTTCGCCAGCTACGTGATGGCACACGCCTTGTATCTGCGCGGCGAATATGGCCGCAGTCTGGGTATGGCGGAAAACGCCCTGATCATGAAACAGGGAAGTTATCCCATCTCGGAGCTGTTCCTGCACTTGGCAGCTTCTATGGCATGCATGAGTCTCAAAGACGTCGACGCCGCAAAGGCACACTTCGGAACCGCTTGGAACATTGCGCGTCCCGACGGCCTTATCGAGCTCATTGGCGAGCATCACGGCCTTTTACAGGGACTCATCGAGGCGTGCCTAAAAACGCAATACCCTGACGACTTCGCTCACATCATCGAGATCACGTATCGATTCAGCTACGGTTGGCGGCGCATCCACAACCCCGATTCGGGCGAGGACGTGGCCGACGATCTAACGACCACGGAGTTCACCATGGCCATGCTCGCCTGTCGTGGGTGGACCAACGCCGAAATCGCACGCCATATGGGAGTATCGCCGGGCACCGTCAAAAACCGCCTATCCGGCGTATACGCAAAGCTTGGCATCGGCACGCGCGCGGAGCTGGTCGCGCATATGTTGCGTTAGCGACCGGGCTGCCAAGCGCATCGAACGCGTTCCGGAACCCGGCGCTTCGCTCGATCAAATTGGACATTTTGACCCTTGAACGGCACTACCACCACGGGGCACCTTCTCGCAAAATTGGATTATTTCCTCCGATATTTGCGGGATGGGAGCCCAAAATGCTTGATCGCCGTTCGCTACTTGTTGCCGGAGCGTCCTCGCTGGCGAGCATTATGTTGCCGCGCGTGCCGGGAAGCGCAAACGCCTTCATATTGCCGTTCGCGCCCACCGAAGCCTATGCCGACGAAAAAGACCCCTTCAAGGTGCTCGTTCTCTCGCGCACCATGTTCGGTGTGGTCGTGGTCGACGTCGCCAACAAGAATACGCCCATCATGGGTGCCCAGGTCACGCTCGCGTCGCGTTATGCCGCGGGCAAGCAGCTCACCGCCACGACCGACGACGAGGGCACGGCCATCTTTGAGGTCGCTCCGCTTTCGGAAGGCTACGTGGACGAGGCGACGCTTCTCGACGCGTACGACTTTAACGGCGGCATCTCCATTAGCATGGTGGGCTACCGTGATGTCGAGATTCCCCTTGCGCGTATCCAGGGCGGCACCGCCATTACCGCACCCACACGTCCGCTCTCCGATGGCGAGCCGTACTTTCGCCAGCTCACATTCGACGAATGGGACATCCAGTACGCCGACGCCACGTTTATGGCAATGCCAGCGGACGAAGCAGCAAACGATCAGCCCGACACGCACGCTTTTACCGTGCAGGCCCATCTGCCACAGGGCGGGCAGGCAACGTTGCATATCAATAAAGTGATGCCCGCTGCGGGCAGCTCATCCGAAACCGTCACGCAGATTGGCCAAGTCAAGGCTAGCGCATCGGGCGCGGATAATCTGGCGACATTCACGCTCGAAGACAAGTTCCTCGATGCAGCGTCAAGCCTTCTGGAAGAAGGGTGTAAGCTGCGCTTTGTCCTCGACTACCAGGGCAAAACCTACACGCTCTCCTCCCCCATGACCGTTGCTACCGCGCCGGCGGCAAAGGCGGAATCCGGATCGACCACTATCGTCCCCACCACCATGGACCAAGAGATCACTCCGTTTGATTTCCCCGCGGCGTTTCCCGGCATCGGCGGCAATAAGTTCACGTGCTGGATGCCCACATTTCCTATCCTCTTCGATTTCTCGTTTGCTGGATACGTGCTGTTTGGCGGAGGATACAAACCAGCCAGCAATATGAACGATTCGGGCAACCCTGATCCGGAATACTGGAAGAAATCGCCGCGCGAGTCGGGCGCCAAGCAGACAAACCACTACCTCGACGAGATGGAGGGGAAGTGGAATCAGTACAAGAGTATGAGTGCCGGTTCGGGCACCGATCCAAGAAACACCAAGCTCCTTCGTCACCATTGCACGCCGCTGTTCACGATGGATATCGCCACACAGCTGTACGGCTCGCTCGCCTACGATTGGGTGGGCAAAACCTGGGGTAACAACAACGACCCCGCATACGGCAATATTAAGGCCCTCTTCCAGGTAAGAACCGACCTCAATTGGACCGAGCAGTTTACCCTAGGACCGGTGCCGTTTTTCCTAAACGTCAACCCTTGGGTGCTGGCGAAGCTGGCGCTCGCCGTGGGTGCCCACACGCACGGCAGCGGCGCGGCGTTTTTTAAAAACATTTCGCTCGACTATTCAAACACGTCGGGCTCGTTCACCATCCAGATCGGGCTTGCCGTCACCTTTGGCGCCGGCGTTGCAGGCGTCGCTTCGTCTGCCGTGCGCGGCGCCGCATCCCTCACGCTGTTCATTGGGTACGAGAAGGCAGGTGGACACCAGCTTCCGCGACTGCGCGTAGGTGCAGACGTCGATGTCGATGTGATACTCCAGTTCGTAATGTTCAAGTGGACCACCAAGGCTTGGTCGGGGTCGTGGCCCACACTCCTCGATTCGTGGAATATGTCGGTGAACAATGGCAGCCAGTATGTGCTCCAGCGCTCTGAGCTCGCATTGGGTGGAGATACGCCTTATACGCTGAATGCCCGCTTCGGCTCGGCCGGCAACATTGAGGCGGGCGGCGTGCCGCAATTTATCGCATCGGCCACCATCGTCACCAACGCCGAGCTGCTCGCACGCGCCGAGGTTAAGGCCACTGCCGTAAACGTCGCGCCTGTCGTGCGCGATTGGGATCAAGCGGTCACGTGCATTGAGCTCGAGGCGGATGTAGAAAGCGACGACACGGGACAGATCGAGCACTTCGTCCACGCACTGATGGAAAACGACGAAAACGCCGCGCCGATGTATGAGTACACCTACATCGGTCAGGCAACGAACGCCGTTGCTGACTCGAACGCCAATTCTGCCGGCGTGTCGGAGGACGAGCGTGGCGGCATCAAACCCTCGAGCGACAACGTGCTGTTTGCTGGCGTGCTCAGCGAAGCCCACATGAAGCTGGCAATGATTGCCGACGTAGAATGCCTGTTCCGTATCGCCTCGGTGCGCTACGGCGACAATGGCCGCTCGCGCCTGGTGGTACACACAAAGGCAAACGGCACGTGGTCCGCTCCCACGCCCGTGGACTTTCCCCTTGGGTTTGGCGAGGGCGACGTGGAGCGCGACGGCATATACGATTACGACTTCGACGTGGTGGAATATACGGACGGAAGAGGAAACCAGGACGCCTACGTGCTGCTGGTCTCGGGCGAGCGCCCCGCCGGCGACAACACCCATTTCGATACGGCGAGCACATCCGGCATACTGTCCGTTGTGCGCCTGCGCATAAGTAATAGCGAAGTTCGCGTGATATCGCACACGTCGTGGCGCAGCATCTCGCGCGGGCGCCTGCAGGAGGATGGCTGCCATTGCCTGCAGTGCCCGCGTATCACGGTGGGCAAGACGCTGGTCGACGGGCGCCTGTCGGGTGCCTATCTCCACCGCCGCGGAACCACCGCAGAAAAGGCGCTCGGCAGTGAGGCTGAGGTTGCGCTGGAGTGCTTTACCCTGTGGTCGGACGTTTCGGGCGATAGCCTGACGTTCCGTCAAGTTCTCCGCTTTCCGCAAGCACCGTCGAGCATCGAGCTGGGTGCGCCCGAGAATATCAACGGCAAAATGGTGGTGCCCGTTGCATACGAGACCACAGACGGTTGTGGCTGCGCGTCGTACGCCGTGATCGGCCAGTCCATCGCGGGTTGGGGCGTTATGTCGCCAGATGCCACAGTACCCCACGCGGTGCCGTGGCCGCAGCACACGGGCTTTTTGGCAACCGTCAACGAGCAACTGCAGCATATTACTTGGACGCGAGGCGCATCGGCATTTGCAACGCAGCCCGTGGGCGCCGCAGGCTGTGGCCCGGCATCGTTTAGTGTAAGCAACAACGGCAGGTGCGTGCTCTATGTAGAGAACACCGATGGCAAGGTGGGACAAACCTACGACGAAGAAGGCAACCCGGTAGCAGTGATGGGCAAGCACTTCCGCATCTTCGCCAGCACCTTGGCAGGCGATCTGTTCACAGAGCCGTTCGCGATGTGCGAGCTGGACCATCCCGTCGATCAGATAACGACATTTTTGACGTCGGGAGGCATGCTCTCCGCGCTCGCCACGCACATTGTGAGCGCGGAAAAGAGCGAGGCAGAGCTGCACGGCATCGAAGTGCCCTTGGTGGCGTGTGCCACTCCGACGGGCGCGGTCGCTACCTCGGGCGCGGTGGTGCCCGGAGCGGCAGGCGAATCCTTCATGGTCACGGTGCGAAACGACGGCAACACCTTGCTGACCGCCGGAACGATCGATCTGTACCGAGAGGGCTCCAGCCAGCCGTTCTCCAGCGCATCCATCGGATTCGGAGTGAGCGCACGCATGGCTTCGATCTACGATCCAGAGCTTGCCGAGGACGCTTCGGACAACGATATGGCACGCGTGAAATATGCACTCGAGACGCTGGGCGCACGTTTTGCAACGCACCCGCTGGTAGCCGACAACGGCAACGCCGTGCTGGCACCGGGTTGCACGGCACAGTTCCGCATGAGCTTTGCCATCCCCGAGAGTTGGAGCGACGATGTGGGCAAACGCGTAACGCTGTATGCGAAGGCGCGTAATCTGGTGGCGCTCGATCCCGTAACGCTCGAGGAAATTCGACCAGGCGCAAACTCGGCGCTGGGTGCCGTACTGTACGAGCTTCATGTGCCCGACGCGGCATGCGAGCGCTCGGAAGTTCAGATCGGCGTATGCGACAGCGCGGATACGACAGGACTTCACGACGCCCCGATGACAGCAGACGGCGATGGTGGCTCGAGTGGCGGCGGTACTGACGATGGCGGCGGCGCGGGCGGAAGCAGCTCCGGCAGTGGCAAGGACCACGGCAATAACAAGCGCTCCGGAAAAGCGGGCGCGCTTGCGGGCACGGGCGATGTCAACGCTCCCCTTACGGCAGCCGCTGCAGCACTCGCCGCGGCAGGCGCCGGCCTCGTCGCCTACAGCGCCCGCCGCACGGCGCTCGAAAAAGATACCGCCAATGAGGGCAATTCGGATAGGCCTCGCTAGCTCCTAGTTACCTTTGTGAGAGACGCCAACTCGGCTCATCGAACATCAAAATGGGCTGGTTCTGGATACCCAGAGCCAGCCCATTACGCATTAGATATCGTCAGAGGAGTCGAGTTCTGCCTCGAGCTTGGCACGGCGTCTTTTCGCCGTGAAAAACGTTGCGCACAGGGCAGCAAACGTGGCCGCGAAAATCGTCGCACCGCAGAACACGCCCGTGGCCAGGTTCGCCAACCAAAAGACGCTTTCGAGCGGTACGATCTGCGCCTCAGCGATACAGCGCATTGCGGCAATAACAAGCGCGAACGCGGCGCCGCTAAGACCGCTGAGAAGCAGGAAATATCCAACAGGAAGATGCTCGGTTTGCCCAAAACGATTGGTATCGACATAGCCCTTCCGCGTTTGCAGTCCTGCGCAAATCAACATCACGAGAACGAGCCACAAATACATGGCTGCCTCGAACGGCGTTGCAAAGCCATGCGGCATTTCACTGGCGTCGCTGTGAACCCACGCAACCTGTCGAGCTATAAACTGGTAGAAAAAGATCATCAACATGCCAAACGAAAGCAGCACGAAACCAATCTTGTAGATCTTCGCACTCTCAGCCTCCAGGCGCTCATCCTTTGGGCCGGCATATTCACGCCACTTTTGCACGAGTTTTAAATCTTCAAATTTCATAGCGAACTCCTAAAGAGCGTCAGGGTCGACGTCGTTTTCGTCTTCCCAAAACAAGTCGTTCAACGTAACGCGTAGCGCTTTGCAGATTGCCACGCACAAATTGAGCGTGGGGTTGTAGCCGCCCGCCTCGATCAGGCCGATGGTCTGGCGCGTAACGCCCACGGCCTCGGCCAAGTCAGCTTGCGAAAGGCCAACCGCCGCGCGCGCCGCCTTCATGCGTAGGTTCTTTTTGCCCGGCATGGAGTTCCTTTCGTAGTAATGGACAGATATCCGTTGCAACATGACAGAAATATATTGCATCCATCAGAAGATGTCAACTATATCTGTCATTATGGAAATCATGTTCGCCATCGCCATGTGGACATAACAATTTCAATTCGCTATTCAAACTTACTCGGACAGAACCGACTCGGTTTTGTCCGAGTAAACGCGAGCGTAAACTATCACTGTCCGCTATTCGACATCCGGCCCCTCCCCCATCAGCCATCGGGCGATGTCGACCACCTTAATCCCCTCATAATCAACAGCCTCGTGCTTTGTTCGCGCAATGACCATTTTGGGATACGCATCACGTATCGCAAGCAGGGGTGCCACTTCACGTTCAAAAGTCTCCTGACGCGAAATGTCATCGCTAACTTGGATATACACTCGCTCATCGCGACGAATTGCCACGAAGTCGATTTCCTTCTTATAAAGCACCCCGACATAGATTTCCCAACCGCGTCTTAGGAGCTCTATGGCGACCATATTTTCATATACGTGCCCGAAGTCGAGCTTTTTAGTGCCCAGTTTTGCGTATCTGATTGCATGATCCGATAAATAGTATTTATCACCCGAAGTGAGGTACTTTTTACCGCCTACGTCATAGCGGCGCACTCGATAGAACGCAAAGGCCTGGCATAAATATCCGAGGTATTGGGCGAGCGTTGCAACGGAAACGCGTGTTCCAGCAGCATCCAGCGCAGCCACAATCCCGCTAACAGAAGATATGTTACCGATATTGTCCATTAGGAAATCGCATGCACGTTCTAGTTGCACTTTGTTACGAACCCCATGCTTTTCTTCCACATCACGCAAAACCAAGACATCTAGCACGTTCGCAATATATCGATAGCGAGCTCGCTCGCTAGGATACAAATATGAGCCAGGCATTCCGCCCTCTCTCAAATATCGGTCAAGCGCTTCGTCCGGGTTATGAATTTCGTAATATGTCGAAAACTCAAGCAAGGAAAACGGAAATACTTCGACCTCATATGTACGCCCGCGAAAAAGCGTCGCTAAATCACTCGAAAGCAAGAAAGCGTTGGAGCCAGTAACGTAGATATCGTATTTTCCCGATGCATGAAGACTATTGACCGCCTTTTCGAACCCAACGCAGGTTTGCACTTCATCGATCATCACAATGTTATCGAGACCCTCGCAATAGCTTTCCTCAACGTAGCGATGCAATGCTCGATAATCCGTTAGTTCCTCGAATTCGAGGAGATTGAAATTGATGCGGATAATATTGGCATTGGGGTCGACCTCACGAAAGCGATCGGCAAGAGCTTCCAGTAGAACAGATTTGCCGCACCTACGAATGCCGGTAATAACCTTGATGTCCGGCGTTCCCTTAGCGCCAAGAAGCGCTTCCATATATTGAGGACGTTCGATAATCTTCATATCTTCACCGTTCTATTAAATAAAAGCTCTCTTGATTCGTTTTCGTTTAATATATATCTGATTCTAATAAATGAAATCAAATATCTCTTGATTTTATTCAGCTATTTCTCCCAATAACGTAACATCAATCAATATACCACGAACGATTGTTCGATGGATTTCGTGTTGGGTGGAATCGTCTGTGGGCTGGGCTATGCTACCTTGACTATCTATATGACTTAAACGCAGCAAAGGAGCACCGAGAGAGCGAGTATGGCAAAAAACACCGCAAACTATGGTAACGACAGTATCCGCCAGCTCAAGGACGAGGAGCGCGTACGCCTGCGCCCCGCCGTCATCTTTGGCTCGGACGGACTCGATGGCTGTGCACACGCTGCCTTCGAGATCCTGTCCAACGCCGTTGACGAGGCGCGCCAGGGCTACGGCAAGCTCATCACCCTTACCGCCTTTCGCGATGGCTCTATTCAGGTAGAGGACAACGGCCGTGGCTGCCCGCTCGACTGGAACCCTTCCGAGAAGCGCTTTAACTGGGAGCTCGTCTTCTGCGAGCTCTACGCCGGCGGCAAGTACAACAACAACCAGGGCGGCGACTACGACTTCTCGCTCGGCACCAACGGCCTGGGCTCGTGCGCGACCCAGTACGCCTCCGAATACATGGACGTCACGGTTTGGCGCGACGGCAACAAGTACTCTCTGCACTTTAAAAAGGGCAAGGTTGTCGGCGCCAAAAAGAAGGCACTCGAAATTGAGCCCAGCAATGAGGACCGTACCGGCACCACCATCAAGTGGCGCCCCGATCTTGAGGTCTTTACCTCCATCAGCATTCCCCACGATTGGTATCGCGAGACCATGCGCCGCCAGGCCGTGGTCAACGCCAACGTGACCTTCCGTCTGCGTATCGAGGGCGACGATGGCGAGTTTTCCGAAGAGGACTTCTGCTATCCCAAGGGCATCGAGGACTATGTGCTCGAGAAGGTCGGTGCCGACTACCTCACCGAGCCCTTCTTTATCGAGGCCGACCGCCGTGGTCGCGACCGCGAGGACCTGCCCGATTACAACGTAAAAATCACCGCTTGCATGTGCTTCTCGCGCACCTTCATGATGCAGGAGTACTACCACAACTCATCGTGGCTCGAGAACGGCGGCTCACCCGAAAAGGCCGCCCGCAGCGCTCTGACCAGCGCCATCGATGCCTACATCAAGCAACAGGGCAAGTACAACAAAAACGAGAGTGGCATTAAGTGGCAGGACGTCCAGGACTGCCTGGTGCTGGTGACCAACTGCTTCTCTACCCAGACGTCCTACGAGAACCAGACTAAGAAGGCCATCAACAATCGCTTTATCCAGCAGGCTATGACGGCCTTCTTTAAGGAGCGCCTCTCGACCTATCTGATCGAGAACAAGGACGCCGCCAATAAGATCATGGAGCAGGTGCTCATCAACAAGCGCTCGCGCGAGAATGCCGAGAAGACGCGCCAGAGCATCAAAACCAACCTGCAGCAAAAGACCGATATGGCCAACCGCGTGCAAAAGTTCATCGACTGCCGCTCCAAGGACAAGAGCCGCCGCGAGATCTACATCGTAGAGGGCGACTCGGCAGCAGGCGCCATTCGCACCTCGCGCGATGCCGAGTTCCAGGGCGTTATGCCCGTCCGCGGTAAGATCCTCAACTGCCTAAAGGAAGATTATCCGCGCATCTTTAAGTCCGACATCATCATGGACCTCATGCGCGTGCTGGGCTGCGGCGTGGAGATCAAGGACAAGCGCATCAAGAACCTTGGTGCCTTTGACCTGGACAACCTCAATTGGAACAAGGTCATCATCTGTACGGACGCCGACGTCGACGGTTATCACATCCGCACGCTCGTGCTCACCATGCTCTATCGCCTGGTGCCCACACTTATCGACGAGGGTTACGTGTATATCGCCGAGTCGCCGCTCTACGAGATCAACTGCAAAGAGAAGACCTACTTTGCCTACACTGAGCTCGAGAAGAACGGCATCCTCAAGGAGATTGGCGACCAGAAGTGCTCGATCAACCGCTCCAAGGGTCTTGGTGAAAACGATCCGGACATGATGTGGCTCACCACCATGAACCCCGAGACGCGCCGCCTGATCAAGGTGGAACCCGAGGACGTCACCAAGATGGAAACCATGTTCAACCTGTTGCTGGGCAACGACGAGGCGGGCCGTAAGCGCCATATCTCCGAGCACGGCAAGGAATACCTGGACCAGCTGGACCTGCAGTAGCAGCAAATCGATAACGACGGCCCATAAGAAGTTCAAGAGGAAATCGTGGCAAAGAAGAAGACGAAGAACCAGCCAAAGAAAAAGCAGGTCAACGCCGAGAACGTCATCGGCCTGCACTCCGAGGTCACCGACCAGCCGATTACGCAGACGCTCGAGGTTAACTACATGCCCTACGCCATGAGCGTCAACGTCTCGCGTGCATTCCCCGAGATTGACGGCTTTAAGCCCTCGCACCGCAAGCTGCTCTACACCATGTACAAGATGGGTCTGCTCAAGGGCGAGCGCCAGAAGAGCGCCAACATCGTCGGCCAGACCATGAAGCTCAACCCGCACGGCGACGCCGCGATCTACGAGACGATGGTGCGCCTGGCCACCGGCAACGAGGCACTGCTCGCCCCCTTCGTTGAGTCGAAGGGCAACTTTGGCAAGTACTATTCGGGCGACCTGAGTTACGCCGCATCGCGTTATACCGAGGCCAAGCTCTCCCCCATCAGCGCCGAGATCTTCAAGGACATCGACAAGGACCCGGTCGACTTCGTCGACAGCTACGACGGCGCCATGAAGGAGCCGCGCCTGCTGCCCACCACGTTCCCCAATATCCTCGTCTCGGCCAACAAGGGCATCGGCGTCGCCATGGCATCCGATATCTGCGGTTTCAACCTCAACGAGGTCTGTACCGCCACAATGCATTACCTGCAGGATCCCGACTGCGACCTGCTCGAGTACATGCCCATGCCCGACTTCTCGACCGGCGGCGAAATTATCTACCGCCGCGAGGAGATGGAAAAGATTATCGAGACCGGACTTGGCAGCTTCCAGATCCGCTCCCGCTGGCGCTGGATTCCCGAAGAGCGCATCATCGAGGTCTACGAGATCCCCTACACCACCAAGACCGATGTCATCATCGAGCGCATCGTCAAGCTCTCCAAGGAGGGCAAGGTCAAGGAGATCGCAGACATTCGCGACGAGACCGACCTTTCGGGCCTGCGTATCGCCATCGACCTTAAGCGTGGCGTCGACCCCGACAAGCTCATGGCCAAGCTCTATCGCTCGACCACGCTGCAGGATTCGTTCTCGTGCAACTTTAACGTACTGGTCGACGGCTACCCCCGCGTTATGGGCGTGCGCCAGATCCTGCACGAGTGGGTCAAGTGGCGTATTGAGTCCACGCGTCGCCGCATTAACTTTGACCTGGGCAAAAAGTCCGAGCGCCTGCACCTGCTGCACGGCCTTGAGGCAATTCTGCTCGATATCGACAAGGCCATCGCCATCATCCGCGGCACCAAGCTCGAAGCCGAGGTCGTGCCCAACCTTATGAAGGGTTTCGACATCGACGAGACCCAGGCCGAGTTTGTTGCCGAGCTCAAGCTCCGCAACATCAACGAGGAGTACATCCTCAACCGCACCAAGGACATCGCCAAGCTCGAGGGCGAGATCGCCGAGCTTGAGGAGATCCTCTCCAGCGAAGAGAACATCAAGAAGGTCATCAGCGACGAGCTGGCCGCGGTCAACAAGAAGTACGTAATACCGCGCCGCACGGGCAGGATCGAGCCCCATGAGGTCATCGAGGTGAGCCTGGAGCCCGAGATCGAGGAGTACCCGGTCACCATCATGCTCTCGCGCGATGGCTACCTTAAAAAGATGACGGACCGCGTGCTCAAGAAGGCGACCACGCTCAAGTACAAGGACGGCGACAAACCCTTTATCGAGTTCCCGTCCTCCAACACCCACGAGCTGCTGGTCTTTACCAACAAGAGCCAGGTGTATAAGTGCAAAGTCGCGGCGTTTGAGGATACCAAGTCGGCCCAACTGGGCTCGTACCTGCCGACCGATCTTGAGATGGAACCCGACGAGAGTGTCATCTGGGTCATCGACCCCGAGGACTATAAGGCCGACGTGCTGTTCGTCTTTGAGAACGGCCGCGTGGTGCGCGTCGCGCTTTCTGGATACGTCACCAAAACCAACCGCAAGCGCCTCAAGAACGCCATCTACGGTGGCAGCAAGCTGCTGTATGCCCAGGTGCTCAAGGAAGATCGCGACATCGCACTGGTCTCGAGCGACTATCGTTTGATGAACTTCAACACGTCGCTGCTCAAGACCAAGACGACCACCAACACGCAGGGCGTCCAGGCTTTCACGGCCAAGAAGGGCCGCTCGGTCACCACCGTCGGCACGACCGAGGAGATTCTTGGCGCCGGCGTCTCGGCCGAGAAGTTCACCGCGCAGAGCCTGCCCTCCGCCGGTGCCCTCATGAAGGAAAACGACATGCCGAGTCTGTTTGACTAACAGCCGATTGGCCGGTTCCGATAGCCTAGTTCCCTTGCAACGCAACAAGGCCCGAATGGTTCTAATGAACCTTTCGGGCCTTGTTCGTTAATAGAAATGCGCGCTAGGCAAGCTTGCGAGCAAGCTCGCGCACCTCTTCCAGATTGGGCGATGAGGCCATGCTGTCGCGCTCGGTCATGCCGCTAATGGTGACAATGCCCTGGTCCTCCCACTTGCAGTACGCGCAGGTTGACTTGTACATGGCGATTGCCGCGTCATAGACGCCCTCGCTGTGGCTATCGAGCAAAAGGGCCGTCTTGGTGAACGGGAAGCCCGTGGCACCGAAGGCATACAGACGGTCGATGGCGGCCTTCTCCTGCGCAGTGATATCAAACCAGTAGATAGGCGAAGCGAAGACAACCATATCGGCGTCTTTCAGCGACTCGATCACGTTGGCCATGTCATCCTTCTGCACACAGGTGCCCTCATGGGTAAAGCAGTACTGGCATCCCAGACAACCAGCGATCTTTTTGCTGGCAACGCGGACGACCTCGACCGTATTGCCGCCCTCACGCGCGGTCTCGGCAAACGCCTCGACCATGGTATCGGTATTGGCACCCTTGCGCGGGCTACCACTCAATACAACGATATTCATAGGATTCCCTCTCCTTCATGCCGCAGGCGCGCAGCACACATTTTGTTGTAACCAAAACAGATGGAGCTATTCAGTCGTCTGCAGGCCACATCTGTTGTTCGTGTTCTCTAAACTAGGCGCAATCAGAAGAATCACGGTATGAGGCCACAAGGGCTGCCCGGAAGCCGCCAAAAGAAAAGCTCCTGACCTGTCGATGCAGGTCAGGAGCTTGAAATCGCCGAATATCAGCTACTCCCACTCGATCGTCGCGGGCGGCTTGGACGTAATGTCATAGCACACGCGGTTGGCACCGGGGACCTCGGCAACGATGCGGCCGGAAATGCGGGCCAGGACGTCGTAGGGCAGCTTGGCCCAGTCGGCGGTCATGGCATCGCTGGACTCGACGGCACGCAGGATGATTGGACGCTGATAGGTGCGCTCGTCGCCCATAACACCGACAGACTTAATGTCGGGCAGGACCGCGAAATACTGCCAGCAGCTGTGCTCGGAGTTGCGCTCGCCGGTCTGCTCAAACAGACGCTGGTTGTAGGCATCGAGCTCCTCGCGCACGATAGCGTCGGCATTCTTGAGGATCTCGAGCTTCTCCTTGTCGACCGCACCGATGATGCGGATGGCCAGACCCGGGCCCGGGAAGGGCTGGCGGAACACGATGTGACCCGGCAGGCCCAGTGCCAGACCAAGCGCGCGGACCTCGTCCTTAAAGAAGTGGTCGAGCGGCTCAATGAGGTCGAAGTGCACGCCCTCGGGGAACGGGATCAGGTTGTGGTGGCTCTTGATGGTGGCCGTCTTGCCGCCCGTCTTGCGAGCACCGGACTCGATGATGTCGGGGTAGATGGTGCCCTGTGCCAGATACTTGACCGGCTTGCCATCGGTCTCGAGCTGCTGCGCCACGGCGAAGAACTCTTTCCAGAACTGCGTGCCGATGATGCGGCGCTTCTCCTCGGGCTCGGTCACGCCGGCCAGAAGCTCGGCATAACGATCCTCGGCGTGGACGTGGATAAAGTCGACGTCAAACTGCTTGGTGAAGACCTCCTCCACCTGCTCGGGCTCGCCCTTGCGCAGCAGACCGTGGTTGATGAACACGCAGGTCATCTGCTTGCCCACGGCGCGAGCGCCCAGCGCAGCCACGACGGAGGAGTCGACGCCGCCGGACAGGGCCAGAATCACGCGGTCGTCGCCGACCTTCTCGCGGAACTCGGCCGTCATGGTCTCGACCAGGTTGTCCATGCTCCAGTTGGGCTCCAGGCCGCAGATCTCAAACAGGAAG
Source organism: uncultured Collinsella sp. (assembly GCA_902491935.1). GTDB lineage: Bacteria > Actinomycetota > Coriobacteriia > Coriobacteriales > Coriobacteriaceae > Collinsella. The sequence continues at coordinate 19,650 of CABUJN010000005.1, read as the reverse complement.
TTGCTCAGCAGCTGCTGACCGTACTCGGAGTGCTTGACCTCGGGGTGGAACTGCGTGGTGAAGATCTTGCGCTCGACGCACTCCATGGCGGCAACCGGGCACACATCGGTGCTGGCGGTAACGGTAAAGCCCTCGGGCACCTCGGACACGGCGTCGCGGTGGCTCATCCACACGGTCTGCTCCATAGGCGTGGAGTTAAAGAGCTTGGCGCCGGCCGTACGCGTGATGGTGGCGCGGCCGTACTCGCCCACCTCAGAGTGGCCGACCTTGCCGCCGAGCGTCACGGCCGTGATCTGATGGCCGTAGCAAAAGCCCAGGACGGGAAGGCCCAGGTCAAAGATGGCGGGGTCGATGGACGGAGCGTCCTCGGCGTACACGGAGGCCGGGCCGCCAGAAAGGATGAGCGCAGAGGCGTTCATCTCGCGAATCTCATCGGCCGAGATGTCGCAGGGAACGATCTCGGAATACACGTTGAGGTCGCGGACGCGACGGGCAATGAGCTGACCGTACTGCGCACCAAAGTCGAGTACGAGGACCTTTGCGGAAGCCTTTTGATCCATGGTTTCCCCCTCCTGTTGGCGGGGAGCCGGTGCCCGCCCGCGTGAATGAACGAAAATAACCTCCATAGTGTACACGTTATATGGGGTTTCTCGTCCCTCGCAGCCATCAGCGCACGGCAAACGCACGACCAGGGCCCCTATTTGACGGCAATTGAAGTGTTACCAGACGTTACAGATGATGTAATACGTTTGAACATTCGTCGCCCTGTGCCACAATACTGCCGAACGACTCCGCCTCTGTGGCGGCAAATACGATAGGAATACCAGCATGAAGCGCATCCTTCTCATCGCCACGGGCGGCACCATCGCATCGACCGAGGACGGCAATGGCCTCTCCCCCGCCCTGACCGGTGAGGAGCTCGCCCAGAGCGTCCCCGAGATCTCGGGCCTCTGCGAGCTCGATGTCGTGCAGCCCATGAACATCGACAGCACCAATATGCGCCCGAGCGACTGGATGCGTATCCGCGACGTCATCGTCGAAGGCTATGCCGACCACGACGGCTTTGTGGTCCTGCACGGCACCGACACCATGAGCTACACCGCGGCGGCGCTTTCCTATCTGATTCAGGACAGCCCCAAGCCCATCGTACTCACCGGCTCGCAAAAGCCCATGGGCAATCCCTTTACCGACGCCAAGCTCAATTTGTACCAGAGCCTGCTCTATGCGCTCGACGAGCATTCGCACGACGTCTCGATCGTGTTTGGCGGCGTCGCCATTGCCGGTACGCGCGCCCGCAAGCAGCGTACCATGAGCTTTAACGCGTTCATTAGCGTCAACTATCCGCCCATCGCCTATATCCGCAACGCCCGCATCGTGCGCAACGGGCTTCACGGCACGCATCGGGGCGAAAACCCGGTGCGTTTCTACGACAGCATCGACCCGCGCGTATTTGTACTCAAGCTTACACCCGGCGTAAACCCGGGCATCCTCGACGCCCTTGCCGATAGCTACGACGCCGTGATTCTGGAGACCTTTGGCATTGGTGGCATTCCCGAGTTTGGCGAGTCGGGTGAGTCGTTCCAAGAGGCAATTTTCCGCTGGGTCGATTCGGGCCGCACCGTCGTTATGACCACGCAGGTCCCCGAAGAGGGCCTCGATCTGGGCGTTTATGAGGTCGGCCGTGCTTACGCTGATCATCCAGGCATTCTGCGTGGCGACGACATGACCACCGAGACGCTCGTGGCCAAGACCATGTGGGCACTCGGCCAGTCACGTGATGCGTCAGAGATTCAGCGCCTGTTCTACAGCCAAGTCAACCACGACCGCATCCCGATGGCGTAGTTCAATTGTCGACGGGTATCCCCTATTCGATGCCCTCGAGAAGCTCTGACACCGTCATGCCAAGGGCGGGTGCGATTTTAAATAGAATCTTGAGCGTGAAGTTTGCCGTTCCATCTTCGATTCTGTCGAGATAGGGACGGCTGATTCCTGCTGCCACACAAAAATCGACCTTGGAGATGCCAAGGTCTCTGCGTGCCTCTTCGACCCGCCTGCCCAGAATCTGTTTCGCACGTTCGTCCATGCAGCCGAGTTTGAAATGGAGCCGAACATAAACGTAAACTATAGTTTACGTTTAAACGAATACACAGGAGTTTTCTATGTCTGGTTCTTCGATTTACGTACGGCGTACAGATTGCCATCGGCACGATACACCGATTTCTCTTGTCGTTATCGAAGCCGACCAGCTTACGCCCGACGAGCGCACGGCACTTGCACTGCTAACGAGCCGTGTCCCCACGGCACCGCTTTCCAGTCCAAAGCAAGGCGACCTTGCACGTCTATGCCAAGAGCACGACTGCGCGCTCGACCGAACCGCCGTTATCGCCACCACCCCGCAAGGACTCCCCCTGCTCCTAGAAGCCTCCGTCTCCCTAACCTTGCGCGGCGCCGGATACGAAAACGAGGCCGCCGCCGATATGGTCTTCCAACCACGATCGAGCGGCGGCCTCGCAGCAGCCATTGAATATGCGTGCAGGCTCGCTGCCTAAAGGCGCAAGCTAAAAGCCCAGGCCAAAGCCCATACCGGTAATCGCCGAATACATAAAGTAGACGTTGATCACGTTGAGGAACACACCCGTGATGCAACCGTTACGCAGGTAGCGCTCGCACACGATGCGCGCCATGGCGGCGGAGTCATCATTGTTCTTTGCCTGGCGTCCCGCCGTAAAGTACGTCGCCACGCTCAGCAGCAAGTTGAGCACCGGCAGAGCCAGCAACTCGTAGCTCTTGCCCCAGCGCGTCGCCTCGCCGGCGGCATTAAACTTTGTTGCCACCTCGGGACCAATGTTGGGGATAACACACGCTGCGACCACAAGCGGAATCACCGCAAGTACGAGCAGCGCAATACCCATGTAGCCAGCTTTTTTGCCATATTTAAACATATGCGTCGTCCTTACACGTTAAAGCGGAAGTGCACGACATCGCCATCGGCCATGACATAGTCCTTGCCCTCGATACGCAGCTTGCCGGCGGCCTTGGCGCCCTGCTCGCCACCGAGCTCGATGTAGTCGTCGTAACCAATGACCTCGGCCTTAATAAAGCCGCGCTCAAAGTCGGTGTGGATCACGCCGGCGGCCTGCGGGGCGGTCGCGCCCTGACGCACCGTCCAGGCCTTGACCTCCATCTCGCCAGCCGTAAAGAACGACTGCAGGCCGAGCAGCTTATAGGCGGCCTGCGCGAGCACGTCCAGACCGGGCTGCTCCAGGCCCAGGCTCTCCAGGTAGTCGGCGGCGTCCTCGGGATCGAGCTCGGAAAGCTCGGCCTCGATCTTGGCGCAAATCGGCAGCGGCTTGACGCCATCGATGGGCGCCAGATCGTCGTTGAGCATATCCTCGTCCACATTGGCCACATACAGGATGGGCTTCATGGTGAGCAGGAACAGGCCCTTGGCGGCGGCACGCTCCTCGTCGGTCATCTCCATGGATGCGGCGCGCTTGCCCTCGTTGAGCCAGGCAAGCAGACGCTTGGCGACCTCGAACTTGGGCATGAGCTCCTTGTCGCGCTTGGCCTCCTTCTCGAGCTTGGGCAGCTGCTTCTCGAGCGTGCCCATATCGGCCAGAATGAGCTCGGTCATGATGGTGTCGGCGTCACCGGCAGGGTCGACGAACTCGCCCGTGCGGCCCACCTCGCGCATAACGTTGGGGTCCTTAAAGTAGCGAACGACCTCGCAGATGGCGTCGGTCTCGCGGATGTTTGCCAAGAACTGGTTGCCCAGACCCTCGCCCTCGTTAGCGCCCTTCACCAGACCTGCGATGTCGACGAACTCGACCGTAGCCGGCACAATGCGACCCGGGTTGACAATGTCGGCGAGCTTTTGCAGGCGGCTATCGGGCACATCGACGATACCCACGTTGGGGTCGATCGTGGCAAACGGGTAGTTGGCGGCAAGGCCGGTCTTTTTGGTAAGCGCGGTGAACAGCGTCGACTTGCCCACGTTGGGCAGGCCCACGATACCGATGGAAAGGGACACGACAGCTCCTTTTGGTACAGGTACTTCAAACTGCATAAGTATAGCGCCGCCGCAGCATCTGGGCGAACCCGGACGCCACGGCGGCGCAAATGAAGCAGAGATGAGTGAGAGTTCGAGACGGCAGTCCTTACTTAAGCTCGGGCCAGAAATCCTTGTTGGCCTCGATGAGCTCGTCCAGGATCTGCTTGGCAACGCTCGCCGAAGGAATGGTCTTGGAGAGCGTGAGTGCCTGCCAGAGCTTCTGGTAGCTGCCCTCGACCCAGGCCTGGACAACGAGCTTCTCGACGGAAACCTGCTGCTCCATCAGGCCCTTCTGGAACTGCGGAATCGGGCCCTGGCAGATCTTCTCAAAGCCGTTGGAACCGACGATGCAAGGCACCTCGACCATGGCCGTCGGGTCGAAGTTGGGCACAGCGCCATCGTTGGGGACGATCAGCAGGAAGCGCTCAAGCGTATTTTCGGCCAGTGCACAGGCAAGGTCGACGATGTAGTTGGCGTGCACATCTGGCTCAAAGCCGCCGTCTTTAGCCGTACCCTTGGCGATGATGTCGCGGCAAGCGCCAAAGACCTTCTTCTCGCGGCCGTCCATAACCTCATTGGCGCGAGTGTAGTTGGGGTCAGACGTCTCGACGACATAGTCCGGGTACAGGTAATACTTGAGGTAGGTATTGGGAATCGTCTCGGGATCCACGGCATAGACATCCTTGGCCTTGCCGAAGGTGTGAATCCAGCTCTCCTCGACATGCTGCTCCTTACCGGCCTCGTGCTCGATGCCGTCCAGGTAGCCGTTCTTAGCCATGTGCTCCTTAATCTGCGGCATGAGGTCGTTGCCGTCCTTGTCGTAGATTTTGCTCCACCAACCAAAGTGGTTGAGGCCGTAGTAGCTATACTGCAGCTCGCGACGATCCTTGATGCCGCACATACGGCTCATCTTATCCATGAGGTCGATCGGCATATCGCAGATGTTGATGATGCGGCTGTTGGGGCGCAGCACGCGGCAGGCCTCGGCGACGATAGCTGCGGGGTTGGAGTAGTTGAGCATCCAAGCGTTGGGGCTGTACTTCTCCATGTAGTCGAGAATCTCGATGACACCACCGATGGAGCGCATGCCGTAGGCGATACCGCCGGCACCGCAGGTCTCTTGGCCAACGCAGCCGTACTTGAGAGGAATCTTCTCGTCGAGCTCGCGCATGGCGTACAGACCAACGCGAATGTGGGCAAGCACGAAGTCGGTCCCGGTGAATGCGGTCTCGGGGTCGGTGGTGTAGTTGAACTCAACCTCGGGGGCGTTCTCGTGGAAGTAGATCTCGCAGGCCTTGGCCACGGTTTCCTGGCGCTCGGCGTTATTGTCGTAGAAGGTCACCTTGTTGACCGGAAAGCGGTCGCGCTCCTCAAGCAGCATCAGGGCGATGCCCGGAGTGAAGGTGGAGCCACCGCCGGCAATGGTCACGGCATAGTTTTTCTTGGACATGATGTCCTCCTCATTCTGGCCGCTTGCTCAATCCATCCCCGCACGCGGCCTGCACGGTTTGGAATTGTTACCTAGAAGTGGAGTTTTTTATCTCTAGAATCGGCCTTGCGGTGCATACCGGCTCTGCAAGGCCGATTGTTTAGATGGACGATGGTTTACAGAAGACTCTCGAACTTCTCGCGAACCTGCGGGACGGTAAGGCCGATGATGACCTGGATTGACTGACCTTGGACCACCAAGCCATGCGTACCGATCGCCTTGAAGGAAGCCTCGGGTGCAACGACGCCCTTATCCTTGACGTTAACGCGCAGACGGGTAGCGCAGTTAGTTACATCGATGATGTTATCCGTGCCACCGAGCAGATCGAGGATGTTCTCGGCAAGCACCAAGCGCTCATCATCTTTACTCTGGGCGACCGATTTGCCAGCAGCAGCACCGCCCTGCTTTTGCTTGTAGTCGGCCTTGGACTTGAGCTCGACCTCAACATCGTCATCCTCGCGACCGGGGGTCTTAAAGTCGAACTTGACGATCAGGAAACGGAAGACCACGACCCAAAGGGCGGTAAAGCACAGACCGACAAGGATGGAGATGGCGTACTGCAGACCGTGTGCAGCCCAAAGGGGCAGCCAGTCCCACGAGAGCATCGAGATGATGCCGCCGTCGAAGATACCCACGACGCCAAGGAGGTTTTGAGCCATGCAGCCGAGCGCTCCGAGCACGCAGTGGACGACGAACAGGCCGGGCGCGATGAACAGGAAGGTGAAGTCAAGCGGCTCGGTAATACCGCAAAGCATAGCGGTAAGGGTGACGGGAATGAGCAGAGCCTTGACGCGCTGCTTGCGCTCGGGTTTGGCGGTCATATAAAACGCAATGGCGACGCCAAGCGAGCCGAAGACTTTAGTCCATCCAGGGCAGGTATAGGCAGCCCAGGGTGCGGCATCCTTAAGAGCAATGCTCGGATCGGCAGCCAGTTGAGGCAGGATGTTGGCCCAAGCAGCAAAGATGCCACCATTGACCGCCGCGTTGTCGTAATAGAACGGCGTGTAGATAAAGTGGTGAAGGCCTGTAGGGATCAGCACGCGCTCGAAGAAAGCAAAGACGCCCACGCCAAACGTACCGGCGGAAAGGATGAATCCCTGGAAGGCGGAGATAGCAGCCTGAATATGCGGCCACACCAGGCAGGCGATAATAGCGACCGGAACCATAACGAAGAAACCGATCATATAGATGAACACGGAGCCCGAGAACACGCCCAGCCACTCAGGAAGTTCGGTGTCGAAGAACTTGTTATGCAGCATCGTGGCGATACCAGAGATAATGAGCGCGCCCATGATGCCCATGTCAAGCGTTTTGATGCTTGCGATAGTGGCAAGACCAGTACCGCTGCCCGCCTCGACAGAATAGTCGACACCAAAGACAGGGCCCCACTGCCCCAAGATTGTGCTTACAAAGTAGTTGAAGGTAAGGTAGATGGCCAAAGCCTCCATGCAGCAGCGAGCGTTCTGCTTGTTCGCGAGCGAGATTGGCAACGCTACGCAAAACAGCAACGGCATCTGGTTAAAGAGCGTCCAACCACCCTGGAGCAGCACATTCCAGCAATCAAACCAAAGATGACCCGCAGTGGCCATCTCGCCAAAGATCGCCTCGGTGGTAAATAACGTACCCAGGCCGACGACGATTCCGGAAAATGCGAAAAGAATTGCAGGCGTGTACATTGCACCGCCGAAACGTTGTATCTTTTGCATCATGACGGGGAATCCCCCTCTCTTCATTCGGAGCGGCTGCGGTTTTGGCTTCACTCGAGACCGCAGACGCGCCGTTTGCGTGTACCTCGTGCAATAGGACGGGTGGGCCCGTGTCCCCGACTTCTTGCGCTTATGTTTTTATCATATCACTTATCTATACAAGTAAATACATTATCCGTGTTCGGTTAACGGTCGATATTTGACGATAAACGGTATATTTCAATTGTTTTACCTGTTATTAGCCGGTTGCTCTCGTTTTTTTAAAACAGAAATTTTTTCAACTTGTATAGATGTGCTTGTGTAGATTTGTATACATACCTATACTTCAATACAACATTCACCGCCAGGTAAAGGAGTCACCATGAAAAGCGCGGTCTTCTATGGAAAGCATGATCTTAGGGTCGAGGATTCGACAAAGCCGGCCGTGGGCAAGCGCGACGTTCTGATCAACGTCAAGGCTTGCGGCGTCTGCGGTACCGACGTTCATATCTATGAAGGCGACAAGGGTGCAGCGGATGTTACCCCGCCCACGATCCTTGGTCATGAGTTTGCGGGCGTTGTCGAGGCCGTGGGCAGCGACGTCGCTGGCTTTAAACCGGGCGATCGCGTGTGCATCGACCCAAACCATCCCTGCGGCTGCTGCGAACCCTGCCGCGACGGAATCAACCACTACTGCGAGCATATGACCGGTTACGGCACCACCGTTAACGGTGGCTTTGCCGAGTACTGCTCCGTCGATATGCAGCAAGTCTACAAGTTGGGCGATCACACCAGCTTTGAGCAGGGTGCTATGACCGAGCCCGTCGCCTGCTGCCTGCACGGCATCGATATGTGCAACATCAAGCCCGGCAGCACAGTTGTCGTTATCGGCGGCGGCATGATCGGTCTGCTCATGATGCAGCTTGCCAAAAACGCCGGCGCCACCAAAGTCGTTTTGCTCGAGCCTGTCGAGGGTAAACGCGAAGTTGCACTCAAGCTCGGCGCCGATCTGGCGATCGACTCCATCCACGAGGACGTTCCCGCGCGCTTGGCGCAGGAGGGGATAGGCAACGTCGACGTTGTAATCGAATGCGTCGGCAAGCCTGTCACCATTGAGCAGGCTATCAGAATCGCCGGTCATAAGGCCACGGTTATGATGTTCGGACTTACCAAGCCCGATGAAACGATCACCGTCAAGCCCTTCGAGGTCTTCCAGAAGGAGCTCATGCTCACCTCGTCCTTCATCAACCCTTATACGCAACGTCGCGCACTCGAGCTTATCGACTCGGGCAGGATCGACGTTTCCTCGATGGTCGCAAAGGTGGCCTCCCTCGACGAACTCGGCGCCATCCTGTCAGACCCAGCCCTGCGTGCCATGGGTAAATATATAATCGACCCCAGCAAGTAAATCGATCGACACCTGCGCGGGCGGCCCTCATTCATCGCTCGCGCACTCAGCTCTAGGAGACCGTCATGGCGCGAGCCATCTTTCAAACCATTTATGACACCGTGAAGCAGTCGATTGACGACGGCACATACGCCTATCAGAGCTATCTGCCTTCGGAGACTGAGCTCACGCAGCAGTTTGACTGTTCGCGCATGACGGTCCGCCGCGCCATCTCGATGCTTGCGGCAGATGGCTACGTGCTCCCCCAGCAAGGCAAGGGCATGCGCGTCATTCGCAACATCAGTGACGAGACGAGTCGCGGCGGCGGCGGACTCGAGACCTTTAAGGAAATCGCAGCCAGCCGAGGCTTTGAGCTCAAAACGGTCACCACTGTCTTTGAGCTCCTCGTCTGCAGCAAGTCGCTCTCCAAGATTACCGGGTTTCCCGAAGGCTGCGAGCTCACGCGTGCCAAACGCATCCGTTATGCAGACGGACAAGCCGTGGGCTCCGACGACTCCTATTACCTAAGCTCACAGGTACCGGGACTGACAGCCGAGATTGTCAACGATTCGATCTATCGTTACCTCGAAGAAGACCTTGGCATTAAGATTGCCACGGGCAAACGCGATGTAACGATTGAGCATCCCACGCCCGAAGATGAGCGCGTGCTCGATCTCGATGACTTTAACGCGCTGGCCGTTGTGCGCGGACAGACCTACAACGCCGACGGCATCCTTATGGAATACACCGAGACCAAACAGGTCCCCGGCTTCTTTTTACTCCATGAGACGGTTACCCGCCGCAATAACGGCAGCGGGACCCACCAGAGCAGCATGAATTAGCTGTCTACAAGTTGTGGTGAGGCACGGCTATCAATTGCTTTGTCCCTCCACGCCACTTGTTAGTCCGCGAGCTTCTCCACTTGGTCGAGCATCTTATCGAGCTTGGCCTTTGCCTCGGCCTTGACCTTCTCGGCCTCCTCGTGGGCCTTGGCCTTCTGAGCGGCCTTTTCCTCGGCCTCGGGGTCGACGACAACCAAGTTGGACGCATCGTGCTCGACCAGCTTGAGCGCATGCTCGGGACACACCTTGACGCAGGCACCGCAGCCCAAGCAATACGTGGACTCCAACGCAAAGCGGCCGCTTCCCACCAAATCGCAGGCGAACGTGGGACATACATTGACGCACTCGCCACACGACGTGCACTTGTCAAAATCGCACTCCGGCGTGCTCACCTGCATGTTCTGGGCAAGCTCGGGATGGTTCTGCAGTGTCGAGAGCACCAGCTGCCGCCCGTGCGTGAGCGAACGGCGACGCTTGGTCGTCGTGGTGCCGCACATGGTGTTGAGCGTGCGCTCCAGCTGGGTAATCTGATGACGATGGGCTTTGAGCTTCTGCGTCACCGAGGCCAGCGCCGCCGTCGCCGGGTTGAGCTTGGTCACTGTCAGGCCCGTCGTGCGGGCGATCTTTTCCATGTACTCCTTGCGCTCGTACTCGCGAAGCTTATGGCACTTGAGGCTCTTGGGGTCGACCTCCAGGCCCATACCCGTGCCAGACCACTCCTCGGCCTTCGCAATCGCCTCGCCCAGAATGTCCTCGCCACCGGTGTTACGGCACTTATCGCACACGCCCAGCGGCAGGTACACGCTCACGTTGGGATAATCGGCCAGCACCGAGAACCAGGTCTCGGCCGTAATATCGCCCACGCAGGCAACGACGACCTCGTTTTCGCGCGGCATACGCTTAAGGGCGCGCGTGCAGGTGACGTAGGCGGTCTCGTGGCTCGTAGCAGCAGAGACAATGTCGTCGTAAAGGTTTTTGGGCGCCAGGCGCGGCGAGATGATCGCCTCGGTCGGACAGGCAGCGGCGCAAAGGCCGCACTTGCGACAGGAGTCGAGGATCTCAATGGCGTCTTCCTCGACCTCGATAGCGTTGACCGGGCACACGTCCATGCACGTGGTGCAGCCGCTCTTTTCGTTTTTGCAGGTCAGGCACGGAATGGTGTTGCCGCGCGGGCGCTCCTTGTAGTCGGCAGGATTCCACTGCGGCGCCGACGGATCGAGTGCATCGGTCACACCGCCAAGCGGGTTTTTAAGAAAGTCGAAACCCTTGCTGATCTCGATAATGTCATCAAACAGATCGTGTTCCTGCGCCATGCGCGGCCCCTCCCTGAGCAGTGCAAACAAGCAAGAGATAATGATACGCTATCGGCCCACGCCTCGGGCAAATTACACGCGGCGTATCTTTGCGGCAAATAGCCTATGGCCTATCGCCGCCTCGATTGCACAAGGTCGATCAAGCGCCAAGCTATGCCTCGCACATGAGCTCGACGAGCTTTTGTTTGGTCACCTTGGCCTGCTCGTTGGCCATGTTGTGCTCGTTCTTAAAAGTTGCGTCCGCAACGCTCAGCAGGTCGGCATCGGAAATCTCGCCAAGGCCCAGCTCCGCGAGCGTCGTCGGCAGACCAACGCGCTGGCAAAACTCGAGTACCTGATCGAGCTCGGGCGCGCGCTCCAAACGTAGCTGGACCACTAGGCCAAATGCCACGGCCTCGCCATGCATGGCCTTGCACTCGGGCAGAATCGTCAGACCGTTGGTGATGGCATGCGCCAACGCCAAGCCACCGCTCTCAAAGCCGACGCCCGAGAGCAACATATTGCACTCGATCAGGCGCTCAACCGCCGGCGATGTACGCCCCTTTTTGAGATCGCGCTTGGCAGCGACACCGCACTCCATGAGTGTGTCATAGCAGGCACGAGCCGCGATCAGGGCCAAGTGCCCCGGCGCGCCACCATGCTCGTTGGCGCCGTGCGCCGCGACGCACGAACGCGCCTCGAAGTACGTTGCCAGCGCATCGCCCATACCAGCGACCGTTATACGCAGTGGAGCCGCCGCGACCACGTTGGTATCGACCACGATCAGGTCTGGATTCTTCTCGAGCATCAGGTAGCGGTCGAACGACCCATCCTCGTGATACAGCACCGAAATCGCGCTGCACGGACCGTCCATCGAAGCCGCCGTGGGGCATACGCACAACGGCAACTCGGCATAAAACGCTACTGCCTTGGCGATATCGAGCATTTTGCCGCCGCCAATACCCACCACCATGTCGCAATACTCGGCTTGGGCTTCCTTAGCCATTTCGACAACGGCCTCTTCCGTACACGGACCGTCATAAATCTTAAAGAATGGCTCGCTTAGATCTTCGTCCAGAAATCCATCGACGATCTGCTTGCACAGCCGATCCTCGGTGCCCTGGTCAAACAAGACATAGGCAGCGCAGCCCAACCATGACAAATACCTGCCCTGACGCGAAAGTTCGCCCGGCCCCTGAACATACCGGCCGGGACCGCCATAAACCATGGGAAGCGCCATACGAGAATCCGCCCTTCATCAAACAACGATTGGTGCAAAGTAACCTAACCCCTTTGCACCATAGCAAAAAGGGGCAAAGCCATCTGCCGGCTTTGCCCCTTCCTTACCTTGGTTTACTCATCCATAAGGTAGTAGTGACCCAGCGCGTCGGCACCCAGAATGGCGTTCGCGACCATCTCGGGCGTCACCTCAAACGGCATGTTGCACATGGTGTCATCGGGCGCGCACGCGGCCTCGGCAACAATCATGGCCTTCTCGCGCGTAAGCTCGGCAACGCCAAGTTCCTTCATCGTGACTGGCAGACCCAGCTCAATGCAGAAACCCAAGACTTCCTCGAGCTTCTCGGTCGGGGCATCCTCGAGTACCAGCTGGACGATGGTGCCAAAGGCGACCTTCTCGCCGTGATACATGCCGTGGCACTCGGGCAGCATCGTCAGGCCATTGTGGATGGCATGAGCAGCAGCAAGGCCCGAGCTCTCAAAGCCAATGCCCGAAAGCAGCGTATTGGCCTCGATGATATGCTCGACGGCAGGCGTCAGCGCACCCTTCTCCAGCGCGACCTTGGCCTTGACGCCATCGGCCATAAGCGTCTCGTAGCAGAGCTTAGCGAGCGCCAGGCCGGCCATGCCGCCCTTGCCGCCGGCGCAAGTGCCACCGTCGGCATCATGCGTCGCCTGGGCCTCAAAGTAGGTTGCGAGCGCATCACCCATACCGGAAACCGTCAGGCGCACCGGGCTCGCCGCGATAACCGTCGTATCCATAAGGACGATATTGGGGTTTGCCTTAAGGAAGAGGTACTTGTCGAACTGTCCGTCATCGGTATAGAGCACCGAAAGCGCCGAACATGGGGCATCGGTCGAAGCAATGGTGGGGCAAATGATAACCGGGGACTCCAGGTAGTAGGCGACGGCCTTCGCGGTGTCGAGGATCTTGCCGCCACCGACGCCGACGATGATGTCGCAACCGTTGTCGCGGGCGAGCGCGACCAGGCGATCGACCTCGCCCTTGGAGCACTCGCCGTTAAAGTCCTCAAACAGCAGCTCGGCCTTAGCCTCGGCAAAACCGCCCTCGATCTTGGCACCAACGCGCTTCTTGCCCGAAGGCGTCACGATGACGAGGGCCTTAGCGCCGAGCGGCTCGACATAGGAGCCGAGCTTGGCCAGCTCGTCTGGGCCCTGGATGTACTTGCTGGGGCTATTGAAAATTGCAGCCATAACTATCCCATTCTCTAATAATTAAAAAAGAAAGGGGCTCCGTACGGATACGTGCGGAGCCCCTCGTTACGATAACAAGAGTCGATTAGAAATCGATATCGGTGTCGTAGTAGCAGGCCTTGAGAATCTTCTCGAAGTCGGCAGCCTTGGTCTCACGCGGGTTCTCGGGCGTGCAGGCGTCCTGCTCGGCGTTCGCGGCGATCTCGGGGAGCTTCGCGAGGAACTCCTCCTCGGAGACCATCTGCGGGTTCTCGGCGTCGACCTTCACGCCACCATTCGCGTAATCCTTGATGGACTGCGGAATGTTGAGCTGGTCGTTGAGGTCGCGAATCTTCTGGACGAGCGCGGCGATGAGCTCCTCGTTGGTCTCGCCGGGAAGGTGCAGGATCTCCTTGGCCACGTAAGCATAACGCTCGGCAGCGCGCGGATCCTTGGAGTTCCACTGGATGACCTTGCCCAGGTACATGGCGTTAGCAGCACCGTGGATGATGTGGCCGTTCTCAAAGGCTGCACCGGTCTTGTGAGCCATGGAGTGAACGATGCCGAGCAGGCCCGAGGAGAAGGCGATGCCGGCGATGCACTGAGCCTCGTGCATGTGCTGACGGGCCTCATGGTCGCCAGCATAGGACTTGGGCAGCCACTCGACGATCTCGCGGATGCCATGCAGGGCGTTGGCATCGGTGAACATAGAAGCGCAGGTGGAAACGTAGGCCTCCATGCAGTGGGTCAGAGCGTCCATGCCGGTGTGAGCGCAAAGCTTAGCAGGCATGGTGTAGGTGAGCTCGGGGTCGACGATGGCGACATCAGGGGTGATGTTGAAGTCGGCCAGCGGGTACTTGATGCCCTTGGCGTAGTCGGTGATGACGGAGAAGGCAGTGACCTCGGTAGCGGTACCGGAGGTAGAGGAGATGGCGCAGAAGTGAGCCTTCTGACGCAGCTCAGGGAAGCTGAACGGCTGGATGATGTTATCGAAGGACTCCTCGGGATACTCGTAGAAGACCCACATGGCCTTAGCGGCATCGATGGGCGAGCCGCCGCCGATGGCGATAATCCAGTCGGGCTCGAACTCGCGCATGGCCTCGGCGCCCTTCATGACCGTCTCGATGGACGGATCGGACTCGACGCCCTCGAACAGCTTGACCTCGAAGCCGCCTTCCTTAAGGTCGGCCTCAACGTCCTGCAGGAACCCGCCGCGGCGCATAGAGCTGCCGCCAGAAACGATGATGGCCTTCTTGCCCTTAAGGTTCTTCACCTCGTGACGAGCGCCCTCACCAAAGTACAGATCGCGAGGATTGGTAAAACGTCCCATACTGTGCCTCCTAAACAAGCCCCTCTTAGACTTGCGTATATAACGGAGCACCCGATTGGCTCCGTTAGGACCGTTTTGCGCGTTGCCGGCGATGACAATGCGCGATGTCTAAACGTCTCAACGCTCAGACAAACACTATTCTACCGTTCTGGTTGGTCAGTTATTCACCTAAAGCCGACAATGATGAAACGTTTTTTCTATCCCTGAAGACCCTTGTGGGGCATTCATACTCCCAAGCTGGGCAAACGTTTTATCAAGGTTGACCACATATCCCGGACAGGACGGTGCCCCTCCAAAATGCACCCCGTTCGCCGCCAAAAATCGACCGTTTGCGGCACCGTGATACCACTCAGTCGTCCAAGGTGCCGACATTTGTGCGACATCCGTCTTCGTGGTGCAAAGGTGCATGTCCAAGTGCGGCACCCCCGGTGTGCCACATGCGGGTAAACTAGAACCTTATATAGAGACATTTGAACCCTAACCGCAGCAAAGGAGGCCCCATGGCATTCGATCCCATTCAAGAGGATTGCCATCGCCTCGTTCTTGAGGCCTTGCGCCGCGACAATATCCCGCTCACCGACGGTGCCGCCGTAGAGCGTCTGATGGAACAATTCACCCGCGATCCCGCGCCGCTCATCGTGCACGACCGCGACCGCGCCGGGCACCTCATTGCCAAGGTGGTCGAGGCTGTCGACTACCGCATTCCCTTTATCGTGGACGATACCCAGGCAGAGCAAGAAGAGGCCGCTGCCGAGAATATGCTTCGCGAGGCAGCCGCGCTCGACCCCACCAACTGGGATGCCCAGCGCATGCTGACCGCCCTCACCGCCAACTCCAACGAGGAGTATGTACAGTACTTGGTATCCAAGCGCGATGAAGTCGAGCACGACCTGGCACTCAAAATTGCCTCGGCGCAGGACCCCTACGAGCACGAGGCCGCAGGCGACCTTATGCGCCGTCCCTACCTGCGCTGGCTTGCCGCCCTTGCGTCACGCGCCCTCATTAGCGGCCGCTATCGCATGTCACTCGAAGCCGCAAACTGCAGCCTCGACTTTGCCCCCAACGATCCGGCCGGCGTCCGCCACACCGCGATGCTCGCCATGGCTAAGCTCGAATACCCCGCCGAGGAGCTCAAGCGCTTTCGCTCTGCCCACTCCGTCCCCTATCTCGCCAACACGCCGCTGCGCCGTCGTCCCAAGGACGCGGAGCGCGACTTGGACCCGTGGACGCTCATCGCGCTGATGAGCGCTGCCTGGCGCGAGTTGGACTACGAGGGCGCCGAGCACTACCTGCGCATCCTTGTGCGCTCGTGTCCGCACGCAGCCGAGGCACTCTACTTCCAAACCGAGTTTCCCGATGGCGCCTATGCCCGCGTCAACGTGGGTGTGGGCTCCACCGACGAGCTTGTCCTTGCGCTGTCCGAGGCGACGCCGGTACTGCAGGAGGGCCTGGGCGCCCCTGACAACGCCAGCTTTGCCGCCTGGGTCGCCACCAACGACATCGTACGCTCCCAGATCGACGAACGAATCCTGCGCGCGGCCGAGCAGGGGCTTCCATTTAAGGGAGGGGACCTCTAATGGATCCGAGCGTCTACATCCCCGCCTACCTGGAGCGCGCCTACCTTGCGTCGCACCCCGAACTCACCGATGCAGCACGCGAGCTTGTCCATAACGACGTGAACGTCAACCCTCATAAGTATGCGCAGTCCGAGCATGCCCAGGCGCTGCTGTCCTATGCCGGTGTTCATCGCCACCTGCTCGACGAGCTCCATCGCATCGAGGACATGGGCAGCGACGAGGAGTTTGAGCAGACGCGCAACCGCCTGTTCGACGATATGCGTGATGAGCTGCTCAAGATCGTCCGCATCGATGCGCATGTCCTCGATGCCCAGCTGCTCGCCATCATTTTGGCGGACACGCCCGTCGACGCCTGCCTGGGCGATCTGATGAAGCTCGAGGCGACCACGGCCGATTACCTGCAGCAAAGCGTGCCCGGGTTCGACATGGAAGCCCCGCACTACTGGGCCAATAATGTTTTGGCCGATGGTGTCACCGCAGCAGACCTTACCGTGAGCGAGCCGGCTCTTATCGGGTGGCTTCACACGCTCGAGGCCATCTCGCAGCTGTGCATGGCGAGCGCCCGCTACCGTGCTGCCGCCAACTACGCCCGCCGCGTCCTTAAGGCGGAAGGCTACCCCACCCGAGCCGCAGGCACCGTGTTGCTCGCCCTCGCTCGCCTGGAAGACCAGGACGGCTTTTTTGCCCTGGCCCACCAGCTCGAGGAAGAGATCGGGGCTGACGCGCTCGAGAACTCTCCTTGGTATCTGCTCGCCCGCACGATTCTGCTGTTCAAAACAAACAAGATGCGCCCGGCGACACGCGCGCTGCGTGAGTTTGTCAACCGTTGCGAGGGCGGTGCGTTCTTCTTACTGAACCCCATGTACCAGACACCGTACCTTCCCTGCCGGCCCGAGCCACACGATCCCTGGGATCTTTCGCACCAGGCCGTTTGGGAAGCGGACGGTATTATCTCGGACACTCCCGACTTTGCCCCCTGGGCCAATGCCTGCGAAGACGTGTCGCAGCTTGCCCAGGAATTTGCGCGCCGCTACGGTTTTTAGTGACGCACTCGACCCGACCATGTCGTTTACGTTAGGAACGGTTTCATGAACCTCCGCTCATCTCTTGCCTGCACCTCGAGCGATATCGCCCGCTGGGGGCTGCGCTCCGTCCTTAAGCGCCAGGGCGGCGTACTCCCCGGCCGCATCGCCATGAAGATCGACCCCGAGCTGCTGAGCGACCTCGCCGGCCTTGTCGACCGCAGCGTGGTGATCACCGGCACTAATGGCAAGACCACCACCTCCAACCTCATCGCCGACGCCGTTGCCGCCAGCGGCGCTACCGTGGTGTGCAACCGTGCCGGCAACAATATGGAGCCCGGTGTGGTGGGTGCTCTGCTCGAGGCCCGCAGTGGCCTTAAGCACACTGACAGCGGCAAGCGCGTGGGCGTTTTTGAATGCGATGAGCTTTACACCGTGCGCGTCCTGCCCAAGCTCAAGCCGACGTACTTTGTGCTGCTCAACCTGTTCCGCGACCAGCTAGACCGCTACGGTGAGATCGATCACACCCAGGAGGTCATCGCCCACGCGTTGGAGCTTTCGCCGGCAACGACGCTCATCTACAATGCCGACGACCCGTTGTGTGCCTCGATTGCCGCGCGCGTTCCCAACGCGAGCATTGCCTTTGGCATCGACGGCGCCACCAACACCGAGTCCGACCGCATTAGCGACTCGCGCTTTTGCTCGCAGTGCAACGCGCCGCTGGAGTATGACTACGTGCAATACGGCCAGCTCGGCGCCTACCATTGCCCCTCGTGCGGCTGGGCCCGCCCTGCGCTTGTCCGTCGCGTGACGGGCGTGGAGCTCGGCTGCGACGGCTACGGCTTTGACCTGGTCTTTGGATCTGATTCCAGCGCGCCAGCCTCACACATCGCCACACGCTACAACGGCCTGTACATGGTCTACAACGTTGCCGCCGCCTTCTTTGCCGCGCACGAGTTGGGCGTGGACACGGCGCTTCTACAGCCTACGCTCGATGCCTATGTGCCCGCCGGTGGTCGTATGGGGCGCTGGGATATCGCTGGCCGCACCGTCGAGGCAAACCTGGCCAAGAATCCCGTGGGCTTCGATCGACAAATCCAGTCCATCAAGACGGCAGGCGGCAGACTCTGCGCTTTCTTCCTCAACGACAACGATGCCGACGGCCACGACGTATCGTGGATCTACGACGTCGACTTTGAGCGCATCGCCGACACGCCGGGACTTGTCGCCTTTGCCGGAGGCACGCGCGCGCACGACATGCAGGTGCGCCTCAAGTACGCCGGCATCGATGCCGCGATTATCTCGGACGTCGCGCAGGCAATTGGCGCCGTGGCAGACGAGGCCGCCGATGACACCTTCTACGCCGTCGCCAACTACACGGCCTTCCCGCCGCTGGTCAAGGAGCTCGACGGACTGAAGGGCGCCACTGCCGACGCTGTTGCCGGGCGCGCCGTAGCCCGTGCCGACGGCGGCGCTCTTCCTGTCGGCGTCGCACCAGTCGAGCTTTCGCGCCCGCTGCGCATCGTCTACCTGTATCCCGATGCCCTTAACCTCTACGGCGACGGCGGCAATGTTATCGCGCTCGAGCGCCGTTGCGCCTGGCGTGGCATTCCCGCGCGTGTAGACGAGG
This sequence comes from uncultured Collinsella sp., assembly GCA_902491935.1. Lineage (GTDB taxonomy): Bacteria > Actinomycetota > Coriobacteriia > Coriobacteriales > Coriobacteriaceae > Collinsella. The sequence continues at coordinate 912 of CABUJN010000005.1, read as the reverse complement.
TCCGTATGGGCGAAACGCTTGATTTGACCGATGCCGATATCCTCATGATGGGTGGCGGCTCCGACCGCGACCAGCTAGCCGTGGCACACGAGCTGCTCGCCCAAAAAGACAAGGTCGCGGCCTATGTTGAGGACGGCGGCACACTGCTTGCCATCTGTGGCAGCTATCAGCTGCTCGGCCGTTCGTACTACATGGGCGACGATCGCATTGAGGGCCTGGGCGTCATTGCCGCCGAAACCGTACGTGGCTCCGATCGCCTGATCGGCAACGTAGCCGTCAAAACCGATCTGGCACCTGAGCCCTTTGTGGGATTCGAGAACCACGGCGGCCGCACGCTTTTGGACGCCGATGCCACACCGCTCGGAACGTCCGTCGTCGCGGGCACCGGCAACAACGGCGACGATGGCCTTGAGGGTCTGATCTACAAGGGCGTCATCGGCACGTACCTGCACGGGCCGGCGCTGCCCAAAAACCCCGAACTCGCCGACTGGCTGATCGCCCATGCCCTCGAGCGCCGCGGCGATGCGCAGGCCACAGCCCTGCTGCCGCTCAAGCCCCTCGACGACACCTACGAGCGCGCCGCCCACGACGCCGCCATGAAGCTCCTCCCCTAACGCCCCAACCACCACAAAGGGGACAGGCACCTTTGTGGTGGTTTTTCAGTTTGCCAACGATATGTGAACGGCTAAAAAAGTCTGCTATACTCTTTCCCGCTGTCCCCATCGTCTAGCGGCCAAGGACGCCACCCTTTCAAGGTGGATATCGCGGGTTCGAATCCCGCTGGGGGCACCACAAAATCTGAGAAGCCCGTTACTAATTCGGTGGCGGGCTTTTTGCTACCTATGCGCCGGGATTCGAACCCGACAGGGTGCGGAGCTGAGGAAACGCGAAGCGTTTTCCAGCGCAGCACGC